>JBDTIO010000580.1:0-4539 GCA_039936375.1 Caldimonas sp.
CTTCGGTCATCACGTCCGAGACGAGAGACTCCTGCGCGACCATGCCTTCGGCAACGCCGCGGATGACGATGTCGCGGTCGGTCAGCATGCCGGCGAGCGCCTTGCCGTCGACGACGGGCAGGGCGCCGACGTCCATGTCGCGCATGCGTTGGGCCGCTGCCTGCAACGTCTCGTCACGTCGAACGACGGCGACGCTGCGCGTCATGATGTCGGCGATGCGGGTCATCGGCTCAGTGCGAGAAAAGCGCGATCAGGATGATGATGGGAAGCGGCACGCCGAGAAGAAGAAGAAGAATGGAGCGCATTTCAGGGTCCTTTGGGTGAACGACGACCAGGATCACGATCTCGTCGATGAGCGAATCGTGTCGCTCTCAGACACGATTGTCGCGCTGGCGGCCGCCCAGCAGCGCCGCCACGCTGGCAAAGAAAGCACCCGCCAGCAAGGCCACGAACATCCAGAGTGCGCTGTACGCCGCGGCCTTGCGCGCGTCATCGGTCGCCTGCTTGGCTGCGGATTCAGCGTTGACCATGGCCTTGCTGGCCTGCGTGAAGGCATCGGCCACACGCTTTTCGGCTTCGGCCGGCGTTACCCCGGTTCGACGAGTGACCACCTGGCCGAGATAGCGAACGTCGTCAGGGCCCATCGTGCCGACCCGCATGTCGTTGGCGAAGATGCGCGTTGCTTCAGCACGCGTTTGCGCGTCGTTCGGATCGGCGGCCTGCGCCGTGTCGCTGCGAAACAAGGTATCGACGAAATAAGGAGTTTGCGAAGTGTCGCGCCCGCCGTTGACGCTGCTCGTTCCGGCGTCGGTGGCGACGCCGTTCATCGACGACGACGCCATCGCCGCGCCCTTCAATGCCTCGCCGCCCGTTTGCGCCGCGCCGGCGAGAACGCCGCCGATCGCCGAGCCGAGAAAGGCCGCGGTGACCAGGCTGGCGACGGCCCAGGCCAGGAGGCCGTGCGCCGTATCGCGAAACCAGACCTCGTCGCGGTGCACGTTGACCCAGCGCAGGCGCAGGCGACCAGCAAGATAGCCACCGAACGACGATGCCGCGATCTGCGTGAAGGCCAGCCAGGCCAGCGCTGCCGCACCCGCGCTGGCGACCGTGTCGCGCGTCGCAGTCCACGGCGACGCCACCGAGAAGCCCAGGCCGACTCCCAGCACGACGAGGATCAGCGAGAGCGCGGCCGCGACCGCGGCGCCAGCGAAGATCGCCGGCCACGACACGCCGTGAGCGGGCTCGTCGTCCCGATCATCGATCTCGGCCGTGGTGACACCGCGCGCGGTGATGGTTGTTGACATGTCTCTCCTCGCTTGTCGTTGTTGAATCGCACGCCCCATTGGCCATGACGATCGCAGCGAAGCGTAGGCGAGCTTCGCCGGTGCGGGCAGGAGGCAAAGGCGGGGCGCGCTGTCGGCCACCGTCCTCGTCAGCGGTCGGCGGCGTCCGACGCGGGACCGCGTCGCGGTAGCGTCGCCCTAGAGACCGCGCTGCCGATCGGCGCGGAACTGCGCGGTGAACGTGTCGAAGCGTCCTTCTTCCAAGGCCACACGAATCTGCCGCATCAGGTCGACATAGAAATGCAGGTTGTGCACGCTCGCCAGCATTGGCGCCAGCATCTCTCCACAGCGATCGAGGTGATGCAGGTAGGCGCGCGAGAAGCGCGCGCAGGTCGCGCAGGCGCAGGTCGGATCGAGCGGCGCTTCGTCTTCCTTGTAGCGCGCGTTGCGAATGCGCAAGTCGCCGAAGCGGGTGAAGAGGTGGCCGTTCCTGGCGTTGCGGGTCGGCATGACGCAATCGAACATGTCGACGCCGGCTGCGACACCCTCGAACAGATCTTCCGGCGTACCGACGCCCATCAGGTAGCGCGGCTTGTCGGCGGGCAGGCGATGGGGCGTGTGGGCGACGATGCGTTGCATCTCGGCCTTCGGCTCGCCGACGCTGACGCCGCCGATCGCGTAACCCGGCAGGTCGAGCGACGCGAGCTCGGCCAATGATTCTTCGCGCAGGCCTTCGAACATGCCGCCCTGGACGATGCCGAAGAGCGCATTCGGATTCTCGAGGCGGGCGAATTCGTCGCGCGAGCGCGCCGCCCAGCGCAGGCTCATCTGCATGGAGCGACGCACAACCTCTTCGCCCGCGACACGGCCGTCGACCTGATAGGCCGTGCATTCGTCGAGCTGCATCGCGATGTCGCTGTCGAGCAGGCGCTGGATCTGGATGCTCACCTCCGGCGTGAGGAGGAGCTTGTCGCCGTTGACCGGCGAGGCGAAGGCGACGCCTTCTTCGCTGACCTTGGCATTGGCGCCGAGCGACCATACCTGAAAGCCGCCGCTGTCGGTCAGGATGGGATGCGGCCAGCTCTCGAAGCGGTGCAGGCCGCCGAAGCGGCGCAGCACGTCGAGCCCCGGGCGCAACCAGAGATGAAAGGTGTTGCCGAGAATGATCTCGGCGCCCATCGCCTCGAGCGCCGACGGCATGACGCCCTTGACGCTGCCGTAGGTGCCGACGGGCATGAAGACGGGCGTCTCGACAGAGCCGCGCCGCAGCGTCAGACGACCGCGCCGGGCCCGGCCCTCGGTGGCAAGCAGAGCGAAGGAAAGCATGGCCGATTGTCGTGGCTGCCCGAGCCGGGCCGGCGCCTCAGCGCGTGTCGGGCACGAGCATGAGCAGCGTGCGGTTGCGGTCTTCGACGACGAGAAGCCGCCCGGCCGCGTCGATGCACAGGCCGGTCGGCGCGCCGAGCGGGCGAACGCCGGCGAGCGCGTCCCAGCCGCCGATCAAGGTTCGTGCAGTGCCGGCCGGCTTGCCCTTCGCATCAAGCGCGATGCTCATGACGCGATGCCCGGCCGAGCGATAGCCGTGCCAGGCGACAACCAGTTGGCCGGCGAACGCGTTCTTCGCCGCGGCCGGGATCGCCATCATGTGCAAGGGCGCGGCATGAGCCGGCCACAGCAGCAACGGGGCTTCGCTGGTAGCGCAATCGAAACGCCTCTCGTAGCCGCGAGCCGCAACGCGAGCACCGACGCAATAGGGCCAGCCGTAGTCGGCACCGTCGCGCAGCACATCGACCTTCTCGGGCGGCGCGGTTTCGTCGGCATAGTCGATCGAGTTCTCGCCTTGCAGCAGGACGTCGGCACCGGCGACATAGGCCATTGCCACCGAGTTGCGCAGGCCCCGCGCAAACGGCTTCAGCGACTGCAGGGTGAAGTCGGCGCCCCCGAGCGTCGCTTCGTAGACGGCCGCACGCGGCTTCGGCCCTTCGAGATCCAGACAGGGGAGCTTTTGCGTACCGGCATCGTCCCGACAGGCGTCGTTCGACGAGCCGACGTTGACGTAGAGCTTGCCGGCTGCGCCGAAGACGATTTCCTTCAGCGGATGGGTGCCGGTCGAGGGCAGCCCATCGATCACGGTTTCGCTACGCACCGGCGTTCCCGGTGCGCCGACCGAGGTGCGCCAGATACGGCCGGCGTCGCCGACGTAGATGCGGCCGTCCGGCCCGCGGGCCAGGCCGAGCGGGCGGTCGAGCTTGTCCGCGAGAACGGTGAACGCGACCGGCTTAGCCGGCCCCTTCGGCGGCAGCATGAATTCGAGCAAGCGGCCCTGGCCGGCCTCCCAACTCCCCATGTCGACCAGCCAATAGCGGCCCGGCGCGATCTCGAGCACGCGGCGCGGGAAACGCAGGCCGGCCGAAGCATCGGCGAGAAGAGCAACGCAAGTGCCGGCGGGCGTTTGCAGCTCGAGGCGGGGATAGCCGGCGCAGGTGCCTCGCGGCGCGTAGGACGCGGCGAGCGTCATGGCCGGCAACAGGGCGACGAAAAGGGCGCCGATCGATGCCAGGCGCAGCGCGCGTCGTGCC
This sequence comes from Caldimonas sp., assembly GCA_039936375.1. Lineage (GTDB taxonomy): Bacteria > Pseudomonadota > Gammaproteobacteria > Burkholderiales > Burkholderiaceae_C > Schlegelella_A. The sequence continues at coordinate 3,863 of JBDTIO010000580.1, forward strand.
GACGTGAAGCCTGATTTGCGCATCGTTCGAAGACCTCGCGCATCGGCCCGCGTCGCGCTCACGTCGCGCGCCCCAGCAGCATGGCATCGCCGTAGCTGAAGAAGCGATAGCGTTCGGCGACGGCGTGCCGGTACACCGCCATGATGCGCCCGTGTCCGGCGAACGCAGACACCAGCATCAACAGCGTGCTCCTGGGCAAGTGGAAATTGGTGAGCAGCAGATCGACGACCCGAAACGGGAAGCCCGGCGTGATGAAGAGCTCGGTCTCGCCGCGCTGCGGGGCAAGCGACGACGTGGACGGCGAGGCCGCGCTCGCCAGCGCCGCCGATTCGAGCGCGCGCAGGCTGGTCGTGCCGACGGCGACGATGCGGCCACCACGAGCGCGTGCCCGCGCGATGGCGGCGACGACGCTCTCGCCCACCTCGTAGCGCTCGCTGTGCATCACATGCGCGGCGAGGTTCACGCTGCGCACCGGCTGGAACGTGCCGGCGCCGACGTGCAGCGTCACCGCGCAACGCTCGACGCCGCGCGCCTCGAGCGCGCTGAGCACGGCCGCATCGAAGTGCAGCGCGGCGGTCGGCGCGGCGACGGCGCCTGGCCTCGAGGCGAAGACCGTCTGGTAACGCCGCTCGTCGTCGGCGCCATCGTCGCGGGCGATGTAGGGCGGCAGCGGCACG
>JBDTIO010000581.1:0-4040 GCA_039936375.1 Caldimonas sp.
AGGATCGGCACCGCGAGCATCGCGATCACCAGCGGCTGTTCGATGATGGCCTTGCCCTGGAACGCGAACAGCAGCACCAGCGTCGCGAGCAGCGCGGCGATCGACCACGGTCCGATCTTCGTCAGCGTCTGGTTGAGCGCCGCCTGGCCGTGCCCGAGCAGCGCCTTGCGCCACAGTTGCGCGATCACGACGGGGATCACGATGTACAAGACCACCGACGTGATCAAGGTGTCCCAAGGCACGACGATCGACGACAGGCCGAGCAGCAGCGCGACGATGGGCGCGAAGGCGAACACCATGATTGTGTCGTTGAGCGCAACCTGCGACAGGGTGAAGAGCGCGTGACCACCGGTGAGCCGGCTCCAGACGAAGACCATCGCGGTGCATGGCGCCGCGGCGAGCAGGATCAGGCCCGCGATGTAGCTGTCGGCCTGTAGGGGCGGCAAGTAGGAGGCGAAGACGTGCCGGATGAAGATCCACCCGAGTAGCGCCATCGAGAACGGCTTGACGGCCCAGTTGATAAAAAGCGTGACGCCGATCCCGCGCCAGTGCCGTCTGACCTGCGACAGCGACGCGAAGTCGACCTTGAGCAGCATCGGGATGATCATGACCCAGATCAGCAGGCCCACCGGCAGGTTGACCTTCGCGATCTCCATGCGGCCGATGGCCTGGAACGGTCTGGGCAGCATCTGGCCGAGGGCGATGCCGACGACAATGCACAGGAACACCCAGACAGTCAGATAGCGCTCGAAGACGCTCATCGGCGCCGGAATCGACGCGGGGGCCGGCAGGGTGGTGGCGGTCATGAGTTGAGGTGTCGTGGGCGATTCAGCCGCGACCGATCTCGACGAGCGCAGTCTGCGGCGCGTCGCGGCTCATCTTGACAGCGAAAGGTTCATCGCGGTGGCGTGGGACCGGATGTCGAGGCGTCCAGCCTGGCTTCAGGACCTGCCGATACCCTTGATCTCGCGCTGGATCGCCATCGCGTCGAGGCTCTGGATCGGCAGCGATAGCATGAGGTCGATGCGCCTCTTCAGCGTGACGGCGGTGTCGTGAAAACGAATTCGCTTGTCCTCGTCGTTGCCGACGAAGGCCGCGGGATCGGGCAGACACCAATGCGCCGTCATCGGCTGGCCTGGCCAGGACGGACACACTTCACCGGCGGCCTGATCACACACTGTGAAGACGAAGTCCAGCGGCGGCGAGTCGGCTTGCCGAACTTATCCCAGCTCTTGCTCCTGAAGCCGTCAGTAGGGATTCGAAGCTCCCTCAACTCCTCAAGGGAAAACGGGTTGACGACGCCGTTCGGCTGGCTTCCCGCCGAGTACGCTTTAAAGCGTCCCTTGGCCCCGCTGTTCATGAGCCCCTCGGCGATGATCGAACGCGCAGAGTTGCCGGTGCAGACGGAGAGGACGTTGTAGACCTTGTCAGCCATGATCGGTCCTCAGCCGCACGACGACGCTTGCTTCACCGGGATGGCGACGGCCTTACCACGCGGTGCCGACGTTCCGCAACACGCCTTGGCCTCCGTTGCTGGCTCGGGCGTTACCTGGCTGAAGGTCGGGATGCTTGCCAGGTGTGGAAGTGCTCCCACGGGATGCCCTGCGAGACGGTGACCCAGTGCTTTTCGCTGTGTGCGTAGCAGCAGGTCGTCTCACCTTCGTCGAGGAGCGCCATGTCGGCAGCCTGCGCCCGTGCTTTCATCTCGGTCAACTCCTCCTCGGAATCGGCCTGAAATCCCAGGTAATCGACCCCCGGCTTGCCGCCGCGGGTGGAGATTGCAACGTTAATGCGAGGGTCTTCGATCATCCACTTGGCGTAGTCGGTCTCGACGCGAGCCGGCTCCGCAGCGAACAGCTTGGAATAGAAGGCAATGCTGGCTTGCAGGTCGTCGACGTGGGCATGGACATGAAATCGCTTCATGATTTCTCCTTTGAAGGGGTCAGCACTTGCAGGAATCGGCCGTTGCCTCGACGGCGCAATCAGCGCCTTGGCAACAGTTCTCGGTCAGATAGCCGAGCAGCGCGTTCATCCGGTCGAAGGCCGCCCGGTAGATGATGTTTCGGCTCGCGCGCTCCTGCGTCACCAGGCCAGCATGGGCGAGTTCCTTCAAGTGGAACGACAGCGTGTTCGGCGGGATGTTCAACGCCTCAGCCATGGTGCCCGGGGTCAGGCCAGTTGCGCCACGAACGACTAGGGCCCGAAAAACCTGCAGCCTTACCGGCTGAGCCAGCGCCGCGAGGGACTGCACGACATCTTTCTCTTCCATAATTCGATCTTAGTCGAAGAGTGGAATGTATGCAACTGCTTGGCGACCGACGCCAGCCGATCGGACGGATCGGCGGCGGGTCACCGTCAGTCTTTACGAGCGTACAGGACGATGTACGCAGCCGCGCCGAGGCGGCCGACTATGAAAAGCCCGACCATTCCTGGTAATCCAGCACCGCTGGGTAGGCATTACGTTCACGGTGTTCCTGCTGGCACGCATCCTGTGGGGATTCGTGGGCCCGGCGAGCGTGCGGTTCGTAAACTGGGTGCCGTGGACGCGAGCGCGCCTGAGACCGGTCGTCGAGGATGCGCGTTCGCTCGTGCGATTACGCATTCCCGACCGCCCTACCCACGTCGGCCTGTCGGGCTTCGTGGAGGCGCTCGGGCTGCTCGTGTTCCTGTGGCTGGCCCTGAGTGGCCTGAGCAACGCGATCACGATCACGCCCGGTGTCAAGTTGACCGCCGCCTGGCCGCACTTCATCAAGCATTGGCACCAGATCGGCAACGTGCTGGTGCCGCGTACCTGATCGTGCATGTGGGGGCACAGTGGCGCACAGCGTCGTTCGCAAGCAGGTCTGGAAAAAGATGCTGTTCCTCGAGTGAGGCACACAACACGGACGGCCCGGCGCTGCTGCATCGCGCGACCACGTGGACTACGACTTTTAGGTCAAGATCCAGGCGACGGCAGGCTTGAAGCTCCGCCGGTAGAACCACGACCCTAGGCACCAGAGCGAAGTGGCCAAGATGGTGGCCCCGATAGCCACCATGCCTCCCAGGACAAATCCCAGCACCGCCCAGCCAAGATGAAAGGACAAGGCCGAGGCTGCCAGGAAGACAGTGGAAATAACATAGGAAAACCGTCTCGGCGTTGGCGTGGCCGGCAATGCCTGCGCATGGAATAAATGCCGAACGACGAGGTTGTAAACCAGATCAAGAATCATCCATCTGGGGAAAAGTGCGCCGGTCAAAGCAACAAGAGACATTGCCCCAAGCCAGATGGGTGACCGCAATGCTAGTCCAACCACGATAAAGATGACCGCGACTGCAGGGGTGAACCGCAGTGGCAATTGATAGCGGGATTTTGCCGCATCATCAAGGCTCCCAAATCCTTGGCTATTAAGGCTGTCTTTCGTAAAAGCACTGAGCTTAGCCATCTTCAAACCTCTTTCTTATAAGTGCACCGATCAGAAACCTGCTCGTCATGCTCGATGGGTGCTTCAAACACTTCGCCGCAATATCTACCCAGGAGCACCCTAATTCAAGGGCTCTGAACTCGGAGCATTAACGGGACCGGTCTATGCCGCAGCGCGACAGCGCAATCGAGGCAATGCACCCCAGACGGGGTTTCCCGCACCGTCAACGTGCGACGTCCATTTCGACACCGTTGCGGACGAACGCTAGAGTCAGGCCGAGACTGGAGCCGATCGTCGCCACCAGAGGGCCACCCCGGGCCGCCCCTCGACGGAGTCGCCCATAGCGTGTTCCTAGCCCGTTTCTCCGTGGTCTGGCCCTCTAGCAGGCCCGCGGTTCAACGTGACTCTTTCCGGCGCTGACCACGAAAAGTTCAACGCTTCAAATGACGACGACACTCCGGCCGTCGGCGCCGGCACGCAGGCCTTCCAAAGTGATCTGCTTCCGGCCTTCGCCGGCGGCCAAATCCGAACCCGCCGCGACTGCATAGCTATCCGCCGTTCTTCAGCACGTTACTTGGCTGAACACCCACAAGCGGTGCTCGACTTTTTGCTGGCCGTATCGCAGCATGACATCGCGCT
>JBDTIO010000582.1:0-7446 GCA_039936375.1 Caldimonas sp.
TCGCCGAAGTCCAGGTTACCTTTGCGATCCTGATCGTCGCCCAGACCTTTTTGTCGCCGTTCCAGGGATACCTGATCGATAAATTCGGCCCTCGGTTGCTGCTCTCCATCGGTGCCATACTCACCGCCCTGAGCTGGATACTGGCGTCGCAGGTGACCGGTATCTGGGGTCTCTATCTGACCTACGGAGTGCTGGGCGGCGTCGGCACCGGCGTAATTTATGTTGGCGTTATTGGGCTGATGGTGCGATGGTTTCCAGACAAGCGCGGATTCGCTGTCGGCATGGTCGCGGCCGGCTACGGCTTTGGCGCCATCTTGACGACATTCGCGATTTCCAGCCACATCAAGGCGGCGGGCGTTTCCAGCACCTTGTGGATGTTTGGCCTCGGCATCGGTGTCATCGGCTTTCTCGCCGCGCAAGGCATGCGGCAACCGAAGCCGGGCGAGGTCGCCACATTTTTCGCCAAGAGCAAGGCGCCGGACCGCGAGTCTCCGAACAGCTACCGCTCCAGCGACATGCTGAGGAAGCCGCTGTTCTGGCTGCTCTTCTTCATGATGACGATGATGTCTACCGCCGGGCTGATGGTCATCTCGCAAATCGGTGCGATCGCGAACGATCTCAAGGTGGCAGACAGCATGATCTTCGGAATGGCGGCCTTGCCGTTGGCACTGGCGATCGATCGTCTCGCCAATGGCGCAACGCGGCCTTTCTTCGGTTGGGTCTCGGACCATATCGGGCGCGAAAACACGATGTTCCTCGCGTTCGGGCTGGAAGGCGTGGCGATGTTGGCATGGATGCTGACCATGCACCATCCGGTGCTGTTCGTATTGCTGTCGGGTTTGGTTTTCTTCGGCTGGGGCGAAATCTTCTCGCTGTTCCCCGCTGCGCTTACGGACATATTCGGCACCAGACACGCGACCACCAATTACGGGTTTCTCTATATGTCGCAGGGCGTCGGCTCGATATTGGGCGGCCCGGTTGCCGCCTGGATGCGCGAGTCCACCGGATCGTGGACTTCGGTTCTTATCGTCGTGATCGCGCTGAACTTCCTGACTGCGATACTGGCACTGGCCGCGCTCAAACCGATGCGACGCAGCTTTCTCGAGCATGCCAAGTCGGACCCGAAGGCGATCAAGGGCGCCACCAGTGTCGTTGCTGCAAAAGCGCCTGCCGATCTGGATCCCTCGCACAGAGCAGCGAGCATTTGAGCCCGCAGCGAGGACAGGCAGACCTGCGACGGGATGCCGACCTGTCCATCCACGACTATCAGCCTGCGTTCCAGGAACGCTCCGTATGTTGAATTCAATCCGGGGCACCCGCGGAATGGCGGTGGCGCCTCATTCGTTGGCGGCCGAAGCTGCGCTGTCGGTTCTACGGCGCGATGGTGGCAATGCCATTGAGGCGATGGTGGCGGCCGCGGCGACGATCGCCGTTGTCTACCCACACATGAACGGCATCGGCGGAGACGGCTTCTGGGTCATTTCCGAACCCGGTCAGCCGGTCGTCGCGATAGAAGCCTGTGGAGCCGCGTCTTCCGCGGTATCCCGCGAGTACTACCAGGAGCGCAAGCTCAGCGGCATTCCAACCCGCGGCCCGCTGGCAGCTAACACCATGGCCGGGACTGTCTCAGGCTGGCAAGAGGCCCTCAAAATCAGCGCCGGCTGGGGTGGCCGACTGCCGCTTGCACGAGTTTTGGAAGACGCCATCCACTACGCAGAAGTCGGCATACCCGTCACTCAATCCCAGTATCTGAGCACGTGCAACAAGCTGCCGGAACTGGCGGGGCAGCCGGGCTTTTCGGAGACGTATCTGGTCGACGGCAATGTGCCCGCCGCCGGAAGCCGCTTCATTCAGACACGCATGGGTAAGACGTTGCGCACGCTACTCGTGCAGGGACTCGATAGCTTCTATCGCGGCGATCTTGCACAGGTAGTCGCGGCAGATCTGACCGCGGTCGGGATACCAGTGACGCTGCAGGACCTGAACCGGTATCGCGCCTGTGTCACGAAGCCCCTCTGTCTGAGACACAGCCTAGGTGAGATCTACAACACCGCGCCGCCGACTCAAGGGGTGGTATCGCTGATCATTCTGGCGCTCCTCGATCGCCTGAAGCTTGGCGAATACAACGAAGGGAGCATCGAACACATCCACTTGGTTGTGGAGGCCACCAAGCAGGCGTTTCGTGTCCGTGATCGATACATAACCGACCCGGCGTACATGACGATAGACCCGCAAAGTTGCTTCACTGATGAATTCCTTGCGCCCTATGTCGATGCAGTCTCACTCGATGCCGCTTATCCATGGGGCAAGGGTCGGAGGCCGGGTGACACGGTATGGATGGGTGTGATCGACTCGCAGGGTCGCGCCGTATCGTTCATTCAGAGTATTTATCATGAGTTCGGTAGTGGTGTTGTATTACCGAGAACCGGCATTACGTGGCAGAACCGTGGCTGCTCGTTCGAACTTGAGCCCAACCAGTTGCACAGCCTGCAACCCGGCAGAAAGCCGTTCCATACGCTCAATCCCGCCTTGGCGCGTTTCGATGATGGGCGCACGATGGTTTACGGGGCTATGGGCGGCGACGGGCAACCGCAAACGCAAGCGGCTGTGTTCACGCGATACGCCGTTTTCGACCAACCTGTGCAGCGGGCCGTGACGGCGCCACGTTGGTTGCTGGGCCGTACCTGGGGCGAGAGTTCGGATTCGCTCAAGCTCGAGAGTCGCTTCGGCGCCGATGTCGTCGATGGCCTGAGAGCGCTCGGCCATGAGGTCGCCATTGTTGGAGCGTTCGACGAAATCATGGGCCACGCGGGGGCGATCGTCAGAGACGGCTTGGGGACGTTCGAAGGCGGCAGCGATCCGCGCAGCGACGGAGTGGTTGCCGCCTTTTGAGCGCTCCGGTGCTCGGCAAGCCGAGCGCCGCGTCCGAGGGTGTGAGGGAAATAAACAGTCCCGCGTGTCTTGGAGAGCATGAGGATCTGCGGGGTGCCAGGACGGCCGAGAGGCGAAGGGGTAATTTGCGCGGATGAAGCGACCGCGCAATTCGGCCGTGCCGGGAGACGACCCTGGAGCGTGTGCAGCGGACGCCGATGCGATTGTGCAGATCATAGTGTGGCTCCTCGACTTCAGCCCGGTGGTGTGTCGACGAGTACTCGTATCGGCGAGCGGTACGCTGCGCGAGCTGTGGCCCACCGTATCAAGCTGCACCAAAAGTACGACAGCCCCTTAAACCCGATCGGCGCCTTTGCCCTTTGCCAGCCACGGTATCTCGGTATCTCGGGCCAACCGCCTCAATCAGTTCCTCGCGTGTGGTCATGCTGATTTGCCCCTCCCTCGTCACGTCGCTCTCCCGCCGGCCCATCCGACGGGTAACAATTTATGTGAGGCAACGAGTCGTCAGCGGTAGCAAATCGGCTGAGGCAATGCGGTCGGACAAGATAGTTGACGCGGCCACCGCAGCTCTTGGCACGAGACAAGCGTGCGGATCAGAGGAAACTCTCGCCGCTTTACTGCATCGACGGCATATCCGTACACCATCGATCTCACGGTGACTCGTGCGGGCGGCTGCCAATATCGCGGTCGCCAGCGCGGTGTTGCGGCGCGATCCACAATGCGCACCCCAATCCGCAGAGGACCGCAGCATGAACCGTCGATCGCATTTCCTGAAATCGTGCAGCCGCGGGCTGCTGCTCGCGACCGCGGCCACCGCGCTGATCTTGGCGGTGGCCGCCGAGTCGCCCACTCACATCCGCGGCAGCATCGTCTCGTTCGCCGGCGACAAGCTGACGGTGCAGACCGCGCATGGCAATGTCAGCATCTCGCTGGACGCGGCGACACGCGTCTCGGGCATCGTGCCGAGCAGCGCGAACCAGATCAAGGAGGGCACCTTCGTCGGCATCGCCAACGTGCCCGGCGCCACCGGATCGAGCGCGCTCGAAGTCGTCGTCTTCCCCGACGCCATGAAGGGCTCGGGTCTAGGCGACTACCCGTGGGACTCGCCCGCGCAAGGCGGCGCGCGAAGCCCGTCGGCGATGACCAACGGTACCGTCAAGTCGAGCGCTGCCTCGGTGAGTATGGCGACGGGCTCGGCGATGACCAACGGCACCGTCAGGAAGACGTCGAGTGCCAACGGTCTCGTGCTCACCGTCGACTACGGCAAGGGCGAGAAGACGATCGAGGTGCCTTCCGGCGTGCCGGTGGTGGGCATCGCACCAACCGATCGCAGCAAGCTCGTGCCGGGTGCCCATGTCTTCATCGCCCCCAGGAAAGACGCTCCCGGGATGGCGGGCGCCGTTGCCGTGGGCATCGACGGCGCCGTGCCGCCGATGTAGTCCGCGTCTGTAGGCCTTCGCGATTTCGCCGACGCGCGCTTGCGGGCAGCGCGTCCGACGGGGCCGACACGACTCTACGGACAGCTAGCGCTACCCTAGAGGACCCTTCGACATATCCAAAAAGGGATGCTGTCATGGAGCCTATCCTGTTCGTGCGTACCGCTGCGGTGTTGCCGGCCATCACCGTCGTCGGCGGCTTGGCGATGGCCGCAGTCCGCTTCAGCGGCGACGGGCAGCCGCCGGCCTGGCTAGCTATGCTGCACGGCTTGCTCGCTGCGGCAGCCATCACCTTGCTGATCTTCGCCGCTGCGTCGGTCGGCCTGCCCAATTTGGCGCTGGCAGCGCTCGTCCTGTTCGTGATCGCTGCCGCCGCCGGCGCGTTCCTGAACCTGAACTATCAGGGAAGCAGGTGCTCCTGCCGAAGGGCTTTGTCGTCGCGCACGCCGTGGTGGCGGTGGTCGGGTTCGTGTTGCTTCTCATCGTGGCGCTGCGCTAGGCAGTGCTCGGACTGCGCGGCCTGGTACGAGGCAAGGTCGTGCGCACGCGGGTGATCGCATTCGTCATGGCATCGCAAATCAGGGTTGACAAGCACAGGCGCAAACGCGTCAATCCGCGCGGTGAATAAAGATCAGTGCCATAGCCCCTCCCAGCGGCCTCACCTTACCGGTCTTTTTTGGCCGCCATTGAACCTTTTCACTGCAAAAGGGAATTAACGGCAAACCGGAGGTATCGATGTTGCGCAATCGGGTCGAGGAAACCAGCCAACGCATCGCTGGGGCGACTGCGGCCGCGCAGGCTGAAGTGAACCTGATCGTGCGAGTCGCCGCGACGCACGACCTGCGTGCGTTCGAGGAGCTGTACCGGACGTACCATGCCAGGCTGACGCGTTTTCTGGAACGTTTGACACGGCGTCGTGACGCTTTCGTCGAGGAACTGCTGAACGACACGATGCTGGTGGTCTGGAAGCGCGCAGACAGCTACAACGGACGCAGCAAGGTGTCGACGTGGATCTTCGCGATCGCCTATCGCAAGGCACTCAAGGCCTTGCAACGCGTGGACGACGCGATCGAAGACCATGAGGCCGAGCAGCATGCGTCCGCCGATCCCGGACCCGAGCAGCAGCTCGAGCAGCGGCAGCTCAGTAACGTGCTCGGATGCGCGCTGCGCGAGCTCACGCCCGAGCATCGTGCGGTGATCGAACTGACCTATTTCCAGGGTGCCGGGTACAGCGAGATCGCACAAATTGTCGAGTGCCCCGTGATACCGTGAAGACGCGGATGTTTCATGCACGGCGGCGGCTGCGAGCGCTGCTGACGGGCGAGCTGGGAGACTGGCTGTGAACGGCAAGATCATTCAGCTCGACAGCGAGGACCATCGGGAAGTGCAGGCGCTGCTGCCGTGGTACATCGTCGAACGCCTGAACGATGCGGAACGGCGGCGTGTCGAGGCGCACCTCGCGGATTGCCCGCGCTGCCAGGACCACGTCGCGTGGCAGCGCACGCTCTGTGCCGCGCGCGACGAACCCGCGAGCAGCATCGACGTCGAGCAGGGGCTCGCGGCCATGCTGGCAAAGATCGGCGCAGACGAGCGCGCCACGGCTCGAGCGACCGCCGCGGATCCTGCCCCCGTCGGTGACCCTGTTCACGCCCGCCTCCCCGGCCGTCGACCGATGGTTTCGACATGGTGGCGTTGGGCGCTGGGATTTCAGTTCGCTTCGATCCTCGGTCTCACGCTGCTGCTCTTCATACCCCGATCCCCTGACGACCACTATCGCACCCTCGGCGCGCCGATGGCATCTAGCGCGAACCTGGTGGTGGTGTTCCGGCCCACGGCAACCGAAGAAGAGATCCGGCAGGCGCTGCGCGCGAGCGAAGCCCGCCTGGTCGGCGGCCCGACCGTAACCGACGCCTACCTGCTGAGCGCGGCACCAGCGCGACGTACGGCCGCGCTTGAGCGACTGCGCTCCGACTCGGCTGTCATCAGGGTTGACTCTCTGGATGCCGCGCCAAAGTGATGGCGCGCCTGCTTGCGTTGCTGCTGTGCGGACTGATCGCCGCAGGCGCCGCAATGGCCGACGGTGCGAGCGGCGCCCAGCCGGTGTCGACCGCAGACGCGCGTCAGCAAGTCCTGGTCATGCTGAATCTGCCCCCGCAACACTTTCGGCCCGGTGGCAACGATGCCGGCAGCTATGGCGATGCAGCCGGTCGCGTTGCGCGCCGCCGCGTGGCGGCGCAGATCGCGCGCGAGCATGGCCTGACGCCCGTCGCCGACTGGCCGATGCCGGTGCTCGGCGTCGACTGCTATGCGATGCGCGTGCCTGCCCAGCAGACGCCCGAGCAAGTGGCGCAAACGCTGTCGCACGATGCCCGCGTGGTGTGGGCGCAGCCGATGAATGTGTACCAGGCACACCGAGATCCGCAGTACACCCTCTACGAGTTGCAGCCCGCGGCGCGGCAGTGGCAACTCACGGCGCTGCACGAGGTTGCTACTGGCCGCGGCGTTCGCGTCGCGGTGATCGACAGCGCGGTGCAGCTCGACCATCCGGACCTGGACGGAAGTGTCGAGCTTAGCGAGAACTTCGTGGCCGGGCGACCGAACGTCGCCGAAGCGCACGGCACCGGCGTGGCCGGGGTCATCGCGGCGCGCGCCGTCAACGCAGTGGGCATCGTCGGCATCGCGCCACAGGCGCACCTCATGGCGCTGCGTGCGTGCTGGCAGCAGTCGAACGACGCGACCTTGTGCACCAGCCTGAGCCTGGCCGAGGCGCTGGACTTTGCCATTCAGCACGACGCCCAGGTGATCAACCTGAGTCTGAGCGGACCGACCGATCGACTGCTCGCCGGGTTGCTCGACGCGGCGCTGGCGCGTGATATCACGATCGTGGCCGCGGTCGACGGGACCGCGGGGGGTGGCTTCCCGGCATCACATCGGGGTGTCGTTGCAGTCGGCGACGCAACGAATCCCGCTGCCGCCTCGGGCGCGGTCCTTGCCCCCGGACGCGACATACCGACCACGGCGCCGGCTTCGCGCTGGACGGTGGTGTCGGGTACGTCTTATGCTGCGGCTCATGTCAGCGGATTATTCGCATTGCTGCGCGAAAAGGGCCCGTCGCCGA
>JBDTIO010000583.1:0-3181 GCA_039936375.1 Caldimonas sp.
ATCGCGCTGGCCGACGTGCTGTACGAAGCGGGCCTGCCTCCGCCGATGGTTCAAGTGGTCACCGGCGACCCGAGGGAGATCGCCGACGAGCTCATCACCAACGCCGACGTCGACCTCGTCACCTTCACCGGCGGCGTTGCGATCGGCAAGTACATCGCCTCGAAGGCGGGCTACCGGCGGATGGTGCTCGAGCTCGGCGGCAACGATCCGATCATCGTCATGGAAGACGCCGACATCGAGGAGGCCGCCACGCTCGCTGCCGCCGGCTCGTACAAGAACTCGGGCCAGCGCTGCACCGCCGTCAAGCGGATGCTGGTGCATTCGTCGGTGGCCGACCGCTTCGTCGAGCTGCTCGTCGCCAAGACGAAGGGGTGGAGCTACGGCGACCCGATGGACAGCCAGCTCGACATGGGCACCGTGATCGACGAGGCGGCGGCCCGCTATTGCGAAGACAAGGTCAACGAGGCCGTCTCGCTCGGCGCCAAGGTGCTCGTCGGCAACCAGCGGCGTGGCGCGCTCTATTCGCCGACCGTCGTCGACCACGTCCGCCAGGAGATGCCGCTGGTGCTGCAGGAAACGTTCGGCCCGGTCTCGCCGGTGATCCGCTTCGACACGATCGACGACGCGATCCGCCTGTCGAACTCGACCGCCTTCGGTCTCTCGTCGGCGGTATGCACGAACCGGCTCGACTACATCGCCCGCTTCGTCTCCGAGCTCCAGGTCGGTTCGGTCAACGTGCGCGAGGTGCCGGGCTACCGGCTCGAGCTGACACCGTTCGGCGGGATCAAGGATTCCGGGCTGGGCTACAAGGAAGGCGTTCAGGAAGCGGTCAAGAGCTTCACCAACATCAAGACCTACTCGCTGCCCTGGGTCTGATCGACCCGGGCGACTCTGGCTGGCGGCGAAATCCGATGCCTCTGAAAACCTTCGCTTTCATTCATCCGCTCGATGAGTCGCAGGCGCGGTGGTTTCGCGCGGCGATGCCCGATGTGGAGTTCCTCCTGCCGCGCGGTGGCGCGGTCTGGCCCGAAGGACTCGAGCGTGCCGAGGCGGCGGCGATCAGCTGGGACAGCCCCCCAATCGACGACGTGCTTGCCGCTGCGCCGGCTTTGCAGTGGCTGCATCAGCGCGGCGCCGGCATCGACCGGATCGTGACAGCGCGACTGGTCGGCGGCGACGTGATCCTCACCAACGGCAGCGGCAACCATGCGCCGAGCATCGCCGAGCACGTCGTCGGCATGATGCTGGCCTTCGCGCGGCAACTGCCGGCACTCGTGCGGGCGCAGCAGGAGCGGCGCTGGCAGCCGCCTGACACGAGCACGCTGTTCGAGCTCTCGGGGCAAACGCTCGCCGTGGTCGGCTTCGGCGCGATCGGCAGCACACTGGCCGGGCGCGCGGCGGCGCTCGGCATGAAGATCGTCGGCGTTCGCCGCTCCACGGCCGAAGGCAGCCTGCCGCCCGGCGTCGCCGCGATGTTCACGAGAGATCGTCTCGACGACGCGCTGCACGAAGCCGATCACGTCGTCGTCAGCCTGCCATTGACGAGCGAGACCCACGGCCTCTTCTCGACGGCGCGGCTTGCCGCGATGAAGCGCGGCGCCTATCTCTACAACGTCGGCCGCGGCGCGCTCGTCGATCCTGCGGCCCTGCTGACGGCACTGCGCAGCGGGCAGCTCGCCGGCGCCGGTCTCGACGTCACGGAGCCCGAGCCCTTGCCCGCCGACTCGCCGCTCTGGGCCGAGCCGAACGTGCTGATCACCGCGCATTCGTCCGGTCTGACGCCGCGCTCGTACGAGCGCTATCGGGCGCTGCTGCTCGACAACATGCAGCGCTTCTCGCGCGGCGAGACGCTGGTCAACATCGTCGACAAGCGTCTCGGCTACTGAGCGCCCCAAGGCCGCCGCCGGGCGGCGGCCTTCCCCCGCGGGGATCGGGGAAAGTGGCGAAGCCACATTTCCTGGAGAGTCCGGTCAGAGGCCGCGCTGGCGCAGCCAGTCCAGGCAAGCCTGGGCCACCTCGCGCCAGCCGCTGTCGACGACCAGCGAGTGGCCGCGGCCCTCGAACTGCTTGAGCTCGGTGACCGCGAGCGAATCACGGTACTGCTTGAAGGTGGCACGAGTGGTCACGTCGGGCACAGTGTGGTCGGCCATGCCCGAGATGAGCAGCAACGGCCCGCGCGCGGCGTTCGCGGTGTCGACCTTTGCTTCGGAATGCGGGTTGAAATTCGCCACCGCAGCCTGGAACAGCGGCCGGGCCGGCGAAGGAATGGTCCAGCACTCGAACAGCGTGTCGGACTCCTGCTCGCTCAGCGCGTTGCCGAGACCGTAGCGGAACTCCTGCTTCGTCAGAGACACGGCGCGGGTCAAGTTCAACGGGTTGCCGAGCGCCGGCAAGGCGGCGCGCAACTGCGCCAGCGGCAAGGGCAGCACGCCCTTGATCTGCGCCGGGTCGATCGCCGGGCGCGACTGTGTCGTAGCCCCCTTCGTCGAACAGCTTTTGCCACGGTGCCCAGCTGCTGGCGTGCAGCCACAGGCCGTGGATGAAGACGACAGGGGTTCGTTGCGAAGCAGCCATGACGCTCGTCCTTTCAGTCGTAGGCAGAGGCCGTCGCCAGGCCGGTTGGCTCAAGCAGCAGCGAAGCTTCGACGAACACGTCGACGCCCACCGCTGGCGTGATCGCTCGGGCAGGAATCGATTCGCCGGCGCGCCATCGACGCACCGCGTCGCGCTTGCCGTCGCCGGCCACCAGGAAGATCACTTCGGCGGCGCGACTGAAGCGATGCGCACTCATCGTGACGCGTTGCGGCGGCGGCTTCGGCGCATCGAACACCGGCAAGACGCTCGGCACGCCCGCGCCGCGGCCGAGCTCGTGGCCGGGAAAGAGGCTGCCCGTGTGGCCGTCTTCGCCGAGGCCGAGCAACACCAGGTCGAAGTCGCCGACGGCCTCGAGCAAGGTCCGGTAGCGCGAGGCTGCCTCGCGCGGGCCGAGCTCGGCCGGCATCTCGTGGACCTGGCTCTTCGCAAGGGGAACGTGGCCCAGCCAGGCCGACTCGGCCATTCGCGAGTTGCGCAAGGCATCGTCACGAGGCGTGCAGCGCTCGTCGCCGAAGTAGACCTGCCAGGCTGCCCACTCGGCGGGCGCCGTGCGCAGCAGCTCGTAGGCGCCGCGAGGCGTGTCGCC
>JBDTIO010000584.1:0-5664 GCA_039936375.1 Caldimonas sp.
TGCTGGCCACGAGCACCACGCTCGCCATCAACCCCTACCTCTACAAGAAGCTGCCCTACGACGCGATCAAGGACTTCACGCCGGTGATCCAGGTGGCACGCATTCCGTTGGTGCTGGTCGTTTCGCCCGACTCGCCCATCAAGTCGGTGCAAGACCTGATCAAGTTGGCCAAGGCGAAGCCCGGCGAGCTCACCTACGCCACGGCCGGTGCCGGCAGCCCGTCGGACCTGGCCATGCAGCTCTTCCTCGCTGCCACGGGCACGACGACCTGAAGCGCATCTACGCCGACTCGGCGCTCTACACCTCCGAAGCCTTGCGCGACACGCTCGAGTGCTTCGGAAACGAGCACGTCATGTACGGCACCGACTTCCCACACGGCAACGCCGACATGGCCGGCTCGCTCGAGCGCATCGACAAGCTGCCCGCCGAGATTCGCGATGGCGTGCGCGGGCGCAACGCACGGCGGCTGTTCCGGATGTGAGGCGCCGATTTGGCCATGGACTACACCCCCTTCTCCGACAACGCCGCGCGGCAGGTCATCGACTCGACCACGCTGTTCGAGGAGTACCACCGTGTGCGGTCCGAGGCTCGCAAGTACGAAGGCGCATGTATTGGAAGGGGCAGGAGACCTACGAGTACCTGACGAGGACCGCGCCTGACAACCGGCAGAGCCGCATCGGCCCCCGATCACCCGAGGCGGAGAAGGTCTTCGCCGACTTCACCTCGCGCAAGCGCGACACCGAAGCCAGGTTGAAGTCGTTGCGTGCCGCACTGACGGATGCCGAGCACATGAACAAGGCGCTCAAGGCGGGGCGCACCCCGGCGTTGGTCGTTGCACTCCTTCAGACCCTGGAAGACGCGGGGCTCAGCGCCCATTTCACGGTCGTCGGGACACATGCGCTGTATGCCTACGAAACCGCGGCAGGCGTGCGCATCGTCCAGGGCGCGCTCGCCACTCAGGACGTCGACCTGCTGTGGGACGCCCGCACGCGCGTGCAGTTCATGGCCGACATGACTAAGGTGGACGCTTCGATGCTCGAAGTGCTGCAGCGCGTCGATCCGTCGTTCAAGCGAAAGTATCGGCACAACGAGACGGCAATCAACGACAAGGGCTTCGAGGTGGACTTTCTGACAGCCTCCGTGCTGACCGACGCTCCGCAATTCGAACATCTGGTGATCTCTGCCACGGGACGCATGGCACGAATGAGGACGGTTGCGCCCCGAAGCTTCGTCGAGTTCAAGCGGTGGATGGGCGAAGCACCGAAACGACCCGAGGCCAAACGCCGGCGCGACCTGCGCCAGGCAGACGTCGTCCAGTTGCTCATCAAGGAAGGCTTGCTGCCGGCGCCCGGATGAGAAGTGGCACCGACGGCTCTACGCCGCTCCGCACGTTGCGGCCCATGATCCGCCGCAGTCAGCGCACCGCCAGGTAGTCGAACAGCCGGTACGCCTGCAGGATAGCCGTCGCATAGAGCCGATGCATCGAATGCAGCGGAATGGCGCGCGGATCGGTGATCGGCAACGGCAGCGGGTGGGCCTCGGGCTGCGCCAGGTTCGCGCCGACCAGCGTGCCCAGCGCGGTGGCCAGCGCCACGCCGCGGCCGTTGTAGCCGAGCAGCAAGGTCAGGCCGGGCGCGGGGCGATGCACGTGCGGTAGGTGATCGCGCGTCAGCGCCACGCGGCCCGACCAGCGGTACTCGCAGCGCAGGCCCTTGAGCTGCGGAAACACCAGCGCGATCACCGCTTCCAGGTGGCCGAAGTCGGCCGGCCCTGCGGGCTCGCGGAATGGCCCGCGGCCACCCATGATGAGGCGCCCGTCGTGGTTGGCGCGGTAGTAGAGGAGGAGCTTTCTCGTGTCCGACGCCACCTGGCCTTGCGGCAGCACGGTGCCTCGCAGCGCATCGGGCAAGCGCTCGGTCGCCACCTGAAAACTATTCGCGGCGATCACGGTCTGGCGCAGTTGCGGCCAGAGATCATCGGTGTAGCCGTTGGTCGCCAGCAGCACCTGCCCGGCCGAGACGGCCGGCCCGTGCGCGGTGGCCACGTTCCAGCGGCCGCCTTCGCGTGCCAGCGCCACCACGCGTGACTCGCCGCACACCACCGCGCCCGCCGCCTGCGCCGCCCGCGCCAGGCCGCGCGCGTAGCTGAGCGGCTGCACCGAGCCGGCGCGACGGTCGATCCAGCCGCCTCGATAGATCGGGCTGCCGACGAGCGTGCGCACGGTGTCGCGGTCGAGCAGCGAGACGTCGGCGCCGCGCCGCTGCCATTGCGCCACGCGCCGCTCGGCGAGGCGGCGGTCGGCGTCGGCGAAGCAGGGCTGGATCCAGCCGCAACGCGTGGCTTCGCAATCGATCGCGTGCTGGGCGATCAGGCTGAACAGCGTGGCCGGTGCGCCGCCGGCCACCTGCGCCAGGTGCTCGCCGGCCTCGGTGCCGAACATCGAGACCAGCTCGTCGGGGTCCCACTTCAGGCCGGGAATCACTTGCCCGCCGTTGCGCCCCGAGGCGCCCCAGCCCGGCTCGCCCGCTTCGAGCACCACCACCGTGGCGCCGGCTTCGCGCAGGCGCAGCGCCGCGGCGAGGCCGGAGTAGCCCGCGCCGACGATGGCAACGTCGGCCTGACATGACGCGGCGAGCCGCGGCGTCGCCGGTGCGGGGCCAGCCGTCGCCGCCCAGAGCGAGGGCGGCAAGGGCAGCGAAGAAGCGGTGTCGTTCGCCATGGGGTCGTCGTTCAGATGGGGTGTGTGACGCGGCGCAGGAAATCCTGCGTGCGCTCGTGTTGCGGTGCGCTCAGCAGCTCGCGTGCCGCGCCTTGCTCGACGATCCGGCCGCCGTCGATGAAGACCACCCGGTCGGCCACCTCGCGGGCAAAGCCCATCTCGTGGGTGACGACGATCATCGTCATGCCCTCGCTCGCGAGCAGGCGCATCACCGCGAGCACCTCGCCCACCAGCTCGGGGTCGAGCGCCGAGGTGGGCTCGTCGAACAGGATCGCCTTCGGCTGCATCGCCAGCGCCCGCGCGATGGCGACGCGCTGCTGCTGGCCGCCGGAAAGGCGGTGCGGATAGTCGTCTTCCTTGCCGGCGAGCCCCACGCGCACGAGCAGCGCGCGCGCCCGCTCGAGCGCCATGGAGCGCGATTCGCCTTTCACATACACCGGGCCCTCGATCACGTTCTCGAGCGCGGTGCGGTGCGGGAACAGGTTGAAGCGCTGGAACACCATCGCCACCTTCTCGCGGATGGCAACGATGTGGTGCTTGTCGCGGTCCACACGCTGGCCGTCGACCGCGATCTCGCCCGAGTCGTACGACTCCAGACCGTTGACGCAGCGCAGCAAAGTCGACTTGCCCGAGCCCGAGGCGCCGATCACGCACACCACCTCGCCCTGGCTCACGCTGAGCGAGATACCGTCGAGCACGAGGTTCGTGCCGAACGACTTGCGCACGTCGCGGATCGCAATCATTGGCGCCCGAACCGCTTCTCGAGCCGGCCGACGATGAGGATGAGCGGGAAGCACATCACCAGGTACATCAGCGCCACGAGCGTGAACACTTCGGTGTTCTTGAACGTCGACGAGGCGATGAGCTTGCCCTGGAACGACAACTCGGCCACGGTGATGATCGAGGCCTGCGACGTGTCCTTGAGCAGCATCACGCAAGTGTTGCCGTAAGGTGGCAGCGCGATCTTGAAGGCCTGCGGCAGCACCACGCGCCAGAGGATCTTGAAGCGGCTCATGCCGAGCGACTGCGCCGCCTCGACCTGCCCGGGGTCCACGCCTTCGATGCCCGAGCGGAACACCTCGGCCATGTAGCACGAGTAGGCGAAGCCGAGGCCGACGACGCCGGCCTCGAACGCGGAAAGCTGGATGCCGATGTCCGGAAAGACGAAGTAGATGTAGAAGAGCTGCACCAGGATCGGAATGCCGCGGATCGTGTTGATCAGCGCCTTCGAAAAGCCTCGGAGCACCCGCACGTCCGAGACACGCATCAGCGCCCAGCCCAGGCCGAGCACGGTGGCGACGACCAGCGCCAGCGCGAAGACCTCGACCGTGATCAGCGCGCCGTGCGCGAGCAGCGGCAGGTACTCGGCGAGATCCTTCGAGGAGAACACGCGGCGCGGCTACGAGGCGCGGCCGCGTCGGCTTACTTCAAGCCCCACTGGGCGAGGATCTTCTCGGTCGTGCCGTCGGCCTTCATCTTGCGCAGCGAGGCATTGATCTTGTCGAGCATCGCCTTGTCGCCCTTCTTTACGCCGATGCCGACGCTGCCGGGAAGCACCGGCTTGTAGTTCTTCGCCAGGCGCGTGTCGGGGAAGCCGCCCTGCGAGAGCTGGTACGCAACGATCGGGTAGTCGGCGAAGCCGCCCTTGATGCGGCCGAGGTTCACGTCGCGAATGATGTCGGGGATGGTGTCGTAGACCTTGATCTCCTTGAAGAAGCCGGAGTCGGTGAGCGGCTTCACGTAGGCCGTGCCGATCTGCACGCCCACGATCTCGCCCTTCAGGTCTTCCATCGACTTGTAGTCTTTCGTGTCCTTCGCGGCCACGAACAGGCCTTCGCCGTAGGTGATGATCGGGTCGCTGAAGTCGACCACTTCCTGGCGCGGCGGCGTGATGTACATCGCCGCGGCGATCACGTCGATCTTGTTCGCCTGCAGCGCCGCGATCAGCGTGCTGAAGCTCATCGGCGTGATGTCGATGGCGAAGCCCTGGTCCTTGCCGATCGCCTTCATGAGGTCGACCATGATCCCGGAGATCTGGTTGGTCTTGGTATCGAGGAAGGTGAACGGGATGCCGGTGGGCGTCGAGCCGACGCGCACCGCCTGCTGGGCGACGCTGGTGCCCGCCAGGCCGAGCGCGAGAAGGGCGGCCGCGAAGGCACGGGCGAGAAACGAGTAAGCCATGGCGAGATCCTTTTGCGGACGGTAGGGGTGGGGGCCTGCGGGGGTGCAAGGCGGTACCGTCGAACCCCGATGGAAGCGAAGGCGATGATACGGTGGGCGCGCACGCACGCGCGGCCTGCAGGCAGAGCAGGCCGACGATGTCGCAACTGTCGGAGTGAAAGGTCTGGGGCTCGGCGATCTGAAGGCGAGCTCGCTCAGCCGCGGAGCGAGTGAGGACAACGCAAAGAAGGTGCCGCCGTCGGCCAGATCATCGTGAGGACACAGTAGTTGACTTGCAGAAACGTACCTTTTGCGGTACAAGTGGGTCTGGTGAAAGATGGTCAAAGACGCAACACAGAAAACGCCCCTGGTCTTCTACCGCAACAGCAGCGCGAAGGAACCAGTTCGCGAATGGCTCAAGGCTCTGAACGCAGCGGATCGGTTGGCCGTGGGTCAGGACTTGATGCGGGCGCAGTGACGCTGGCCGGTCGGAATGCCGCTGTGTCGCGCCATGGGGCAAGGCCTGTGGGAGATACGCACGGAACTGCCGAGCAACCGGATTGCGCGCGTGCTGCTTTGTTTGGATGACGGCGCCTTGGTCGCACTGCACGCCTTCATCAAGAAAACCCAGAAGACGGCCGACGATGAACTGGCATTGGCGCGTAAGCGCCAGAAGGAATTGAAGTCATGAGCAAGAAGCATCACGGATCGAGCCTCGACAGCTTCCTCAAGGAGGAAGGTATCTTCGAAGAGACGCAGGCGCTGGCTGTCAAGGAAGTCGTGGT
>JBDTIO010000585.1:0-8565 GCA_039936375.1 Caldimonas sp.
GCCGAGAACCCGATCGGCGTCGAGTTCGATCCCGAGGCGTGGCTGCCGCGGCTGCGGGCCGGCGAGGCGCCGGAAGCCTTTCTGCTGCGCACGGTGCATCTGCCGGTATCGCCGGTTCGGGGAACGGCCACCGGGAGTTGAACCTTCCTTCGGCTGAGCGCTCTCGCGCATAGCTGCCGCGAAGTCGCATGAATCACCGGAGAACGCCATGAGCTTTCGCTTCTGCATCTACGCCGTCGATTTGATCGCAGCGAGCCTGCTCGTGACGGCCTGCGGCGGGGGCGGCGACGGCCCGGCGCCCGTATATTCGATCGGCGGGACGATTGCCGGCCTCGGCACCGGGCTGAGCGTGAGCCTGACGAATGCCGGAGGCGCTGCCGTCGGCTTCAGTGCGAATGGCGCATTCACCGTCGCCACGGTGAGCAGCAATGGCAGCTACTCGGTCGCCGTCGCCAGCCAGCCCCGCGGGCAGACGTGCACCGTCAGCGCGGGCTCCGGTGGCCAAGTGGCAGCGAACGTCACGTCGATCCAGGTACTTTGCATCTCGCAACCGGAGTTCGCGTACGTTGCCAACGAGGTCGGAAGGAGCGTCTCGCAGTATCTGGTGGCAGCCAACGGCAGCCTGCAACCCCTCGCCACGCCGACGGTCGCTTCCGGTGACATCTCGGGCATTGCCGTCGATCCGACCGCGCAGCATCTCTATGCAGCCGGAGCCAGCTCCTCGACGATTTCGCAATACAGCATCGGCGCCGATGGAGCGCTTCATCCACTGACCCCGCCGACCCTGACGCTCGGAAATTCGTGCCTGCCCGCCGGCATCGCCGTGCACCCCAAAGGCGGCTTCGTCTACGCCACATGCGCCGCCAACAACGCGCTGGCTCAGTTCTCTGTCAACCCGGACGGGTCATTGACGTCGCTGGCTCCGGCCACAGTGGCGACCGGCATAGCGCCCAACGCGATCACCATCGATCCGGCCGGGCAGCACGCCTATGTGCCGAACTCGGGTGACGATTCCGTGTCCCAGTACAACGTCGGCGCCGACGGAACCTTGACGGCAATGACCATCCCGACGGTGATGGCCGGCAGGTCTCCGGTCACCGTGGCCATCGATGCCGCGGGCCAGCACGCCTACGTGGTGAACCTGACGGACGGTACGGTGTCGCAATTCGCGATACTGGCCAGCGGCATGTTGCAGCCGCTGCCGGTGGCGCATGTTGCGGCGGGTCACGGTGCCACGGGGATGGTCATCCATCCCTCGGGGCAATTCGCCTACGTGGCGAACACCACTGACGGCACCGTCTCCCAATACGCTGTCGATGCAGGCGGAGACCTGCTTCCACTGACCCCGGCCAGCGTCGTGGCGGGTGGCTTCGCAGTGGCCGTCAGCATCGACCCGAACGGGCACTATCTGTATGCGGTCAACAACGGCATCGATACCGTGTCGCAGTACAGCATCGGCGCCGATGGCCACCTGACGCCGATGGCCACGCCGAGCGTGGCGACGGGTTCTCGGCCGCAGGCGATCGTCACCGCGTACTAGCTGGCCTTGTCGCGTCAGGCAGCAGTCGACGCCACCCGGCCGGGTGGTTTCCACGACGCCTGCGGCCTCGCCGGCCGCGCCATCGTACCGAGCGCGTCCCGCTGCCAAGCAGGCCGATCCTTCGACCACCCGGGAATGTCCTGAAGTACCGTCACGTCATCGCCTCAGCTCTCGCCAGGAGCCGCACGCTATTCGTAGGTGAGGCCGGAGGATGCGGGCCGGGCGCGCGGCGTCGATGCCGAGCGAGGCGGGCGAGGCGAGGGAGATCGGCGTCGTCGTGCGGGACATCGGCGCACGGAGGGAGTGCGCATCCATCGCGTTAGACGACCTGCCTGTCGCGACCTTCCCAGTACGGCTTGCGCAAGTCCTTCTTGAGGATCGTGCCCGTGGGGTTGCGCGGCAGCTCGGCCACGACATCGACCGTCTTCGGGCACTTGAACGACGCCAGGCGCTCGCGACACCACGCGAGCAGCTGCTCGGTGTCGAGCGTCCCCCCGGGCGCGACGACGACGACCGCCTTCGGCACCTCGCCCCAGCGCTCGTCGGGAACGCCGATCACCGCGACGTCGCGGACCTGCGGGTGCTCGGCCAGCACGCGCTCGATCTCGGCCGGGTAGATGTTCTCGCCGCCGCTGATGATCATGTCCTTGATGCGGTCGGTGATGTAGAGGTAGCCGTCGGCGTCGAGGTAGCCGCCGTCGCCGGAGCGCAGCCACCCCTGCGGCGTGATCGCCGCGGCGGTGCCATCCGGCTGGCCCCAGTAGCCGCCCATGACCTGGTCGCTGCGCACCCAGACCTCGCCGCGCTCGAAGGTGGCGACGGCCTTGCCGGTGGCCGGGTCGTGGATCTCGATCTCGACGCCGGCGATCGCGCGGCCCGCGGACACCAGCCGGTGCGCCACCGCCGGGTCATCGTGATCCTCCGGGCCGAGCACGCTGATCGCGCCCGACTGCTCGGTCATGCCGTAGACCTGCTGCATCACGCCGGGAAAGAGCTCGAGCGAGGCCCGCATCACCGGCAGCGGCATCGGCGAGGCGCCGTACGAGAGCGCCTTCAGCGACGAGTAGTCGCGGTCGGCGGCGCCGGGCACCTGGTTGATCACGGCAAGCAGAGCGGGGACGAAGAAGGTGTGGGTGATTTTCTCGGCTTCGATCATCGCCAGCGCGGCCGCCGGGTCGGGCGTGCGCATGACGAACACCCGCGCCCCCAGACTGATGGCCATCAGCGCATAGCTCGTCCCGCCGACATGGAAGAGCGGCATTGCGACCTGAACGTGCGAGTCGGCGCAGAAGGCCTGGCTCGCTGCCACGTTGCGCGAGTGGGCGAGCATGCCGCGGTGGGTCAGCATCGAGCCTTTTGGAAATCCGGTCGTGCCCGAGGTGTAGAGCTGGACGAAGCAGTCGTTCGGCGCAGCGGGGTGGATTCGCGCATCGGGCGCGTGCGCGGCGAGCCAGCCCTCGTACTCGTCGTCGCTGCCGCCGACGCGGATGACGCGCGCGACCGCCGGCAGGTGGGCACGAAGCTTCTCGACCGCTCCGGCGAACTCCGGCCCGACAAACAGCAGCCGCGCTCGGGAGTCGTTGATCACGTAGGCAATCTCGGGGGGCGCGAGGCGAAAGTTGACGACGGCGTTTGCGGTGCCGATCTGGGCGCAGGCGAGCGTCAGCTCCAGGCAAGAGGGATGGTTGAGATCGAGCACGGCGATCCGGTCGCCGGGCTTCATCCCCGCGGCCCGCAAGGCGGCCGCGGCGCGGCGCACGCGGCCGGCAAGCTCGGCCCAGGTCTTGTCCGATCCAGCGAAGGTGAGGGCGACGGCGTCCGGCTGGCGGGCTTCCCAGTGGGCCAGGATCGCGGCGAAATCGGCAGGGTGGGACATGCGGTCTCCTCGCGGGCGGACGCCCTCGCCCGGCAAATCGTAGCCAGATGGGCGCACAGCGAATCGAGCATTACCCGATGTTGATTCGGGCCCACGCGCCGTCGCGCGGCACCCGCATGCGGAGCACCACGCCTGCCTGGTGGCGTTCTGCTATGCACCTCAGGTTCCGCGAGCGCCACCAGCGGTCGAGCCGCGAATTCGTACGCCAATCGCCGCCCGCGGTCACGATTGCGCTCCAATGTTCGTTTCTTCACTTCGCCAGGATCACCATGCCGCTCATCGCCCCTCTGCCCATCGATCACTCGCCCGAGGTCGAGCTCGTCGCCAAGTTCTTCTTCGAGACGCTCGGCTTTCCACCGAACAGCGTGCTCACGATGCAGCGCCGGCCGGAGATCGCCAAGGCGTTCACGCACCTCAACCGCGCCGTGATGGAGAACGGCGGGCGCGTCACCAGTGAGCAGAAGCGGCTGATCGGTCACATCGCCAGCGCGACGGCCGGCTGCCGCTACTGCGAGGCGCACACCGTGCTCGCTGCCAAGCGCTTCGGGGCCAGCGACGAACGCCTCGCCGCGATCTGGCAATTCCGCCAGAGCGATCTCTTCAGCGCCGCGGAGAAGGCGGCGTTCGAGTTCGCCCTGGCGGCGGCGAGCGTTCCCAACGCCGTCGACGAGCCCATCGCCAGCGCCCTGCGGGCGCACTGGACCGACGACGAAATCGTCGAGATCCTGGGCGTCGTCTCGCTGTTCGGCTTTCTCAACCGCTGGAACGACTCAATGGGAACGACGCTGGAAGGCGCGGCCGAGGCTGTCGGCAGCCGGCACCTGGCGGCGCGAGGCTGGCATACGGGCAAGCATCGCTAGGCCCGGGACGGGCAAGGTCCAAAGTGCGGCCGCGCGCTGCCGACGATCACGCACGACAGGGAGAGAGGCTGCCGACCCTTCCCGAGCATTCGAAGCGCTGCTGTCGGCACGAGACGCAGATGACGATCCCTGATTGAGACATGAGAGCTAGCCGCAGATCGATGCCAGCACGGCGCCGATGGGCTCGCGGATCACGACATCGGCCAGGTCGTCCATCGGCGTCGGCTGGTTGTTGACGATGATCACGCCGGCGCCACTGTCGGCCGCCGCCGGCACCATGCCGGCCGCCGGGTAGATCTGCAAGGTCGTGCCGATGGCGAGCAGGAGATCGGCCTCGGCCGTCACGGTCATCATGCGCTCGACCACCGCCGGCACGAGCATCTGGCCGAACGAGATGGTGTCGCTCTTCAGAATGCCGCCGCAGTCGAGGCAGTGCGGATCGGCCTCGCCGGCGCGAACGCGCGCGAGCGCCTCTTCCATGGGCGCGCGCCGCCCGCACAACCAGCACATCACGCGCCGCATGCTGCCGTGCACTTCGACGACGAGCTCCGGCGACTGGCCGGCGCGCTGATGCAGCTCGTCGATGTTCTGCGTGACGAGGGCGTGCAGCTTGCCGCGTCGCTCGAGGGTCACGAGGGCGCGGTGGCCCTCGTTGGGCTGCGCCGCCCAGGCAGGTGATTCGAGGCGGGTTCGCCAGACCGTCTGGCGCAGCGCGGGGTCGGCCAGATAGTGGTCGATGGTCGACTGCTTCTCGGCGGCCGGGTTCTTCGTCCACACGCCGCTCGGGCCACGGAAATCGGGAATGCCGGACTCGGTGGAGATGCCGGCGCCGGTCAGCACGACGATGCGCTGCGCCGCGTCGATGCGGCGCCGCGCGTCGGCGCGAAGGTCGTGCGGGGAGACGGTCATCCGGGCGCGGGCGGCATGCTGAAGATGGGAGCAGGAAGAGCCGATGCTACCGTCGGCATCGCGGTAGAGGCGTCAAGTCTCCATCGCCGAAGCGAAGGTGCGCAACCGGTGAGGCCCTTGTCGTGAGAGAGATAGAGGCCGGAGATCTGCCCTTGGCATAGTTGAAGTCCGAGAAGATCAGCGCGTTGCCGAACTGGCCTTCGTCCTGCAGGCGCCGCACGCGTCGGTCGTAGGCATCGATGCCCGGCGTCACCTGCGGCGTGAGCGGGTACGCGGCGCCGATGTCGTAGTAGTTCGATCGATCGCTTGACGACCAACCAGTCGGCACGCTACTTCACAGGAGCTGAACATGACGACCACGCCACAGCGAACGAGCGCCCGGGAACGGATCCTCGATGTTGCCCTGAACGTCATTCGGGACAAGGGATACAACGCCACCACCGTCGACGACCTGTGCGCGGCCGCCAAAGTCACCAAGGGCGCGTTCTTCCATCATTTCGCGAGCAAGGAGCAGCTTGCGGTCGAGGCGGCCGATCACTGGTCGGCGCTGACCGGCGCCTTGTTCGAGGCGGCTCCCTACCATGCCGGGGCCTCGGCGCGCGAGCGCGTGCAGGGCTACCTCGATTTCCGGGCCGCGATCCTGCAGGGTCGCATCGCCGAGTACACCTGCCTGGTGGGCACGATGGTGCAGGAGTGCACGAGTCCAGCCCGGCCATCCGCGATGCCTGCGCGCGCAGCATCACCGGCCACGCGGCCACGCTGGAAGCCGACATCGCCGAGGCGCTCGCTGCGAGCAGCCGCGGCGCCGGCGTCGATGCGTGCGGCTTGGCCCTGCACACGCAGGCCGTGCTGCAGGGCGCTTTCATCCTTGCCAAGGCCACTCAGGACGTCGCAGCCGCGGCCACGTCGATCGGCCACCTGCGCGCCTATCTCGAGTTCCTGTTCGACCGACCGGGTCGCGAGCGGCGAACCTCACCCGCACCACCGAAAGGAGAAATCATGAGCGACACCCCGCAAACCTCCGACATGCCTGAAGCCCCCGCGCTCGCGCCGCATGCCACCATGCAAGGCTGACACCAGAGCGCACCACGAGAACACCCGTCATGGCCAGATCACGCCCCGTCTCTGGTATGCGCGCGAAGCCGAAGAGGCCGCACGGTTCTATGCCAGCGTCTTTCCCGATTCGCGCGTCGAGCGCGTCACCGCCATGCCGGCCGAATCGCCCAGCGGGCCGCCCGGCTCGGTGAAGATCGTCGAGTTCACGCTGTTCGGGCAGCCGTTCATGGCCATCAGCGCCGGCCCGCTCAACGACTTCAATCACGCCGTGTCGTTCGTGGTGAACTGCGAAAACCAGCAGGAAATCGACCGCTATTGGAACGGGCTGCTCGAAGGCGGCCAAGTCGAGCAGTGCGGCTGGCTGAAGGACAAGTACGGGCTCAGCTGGCAGATCGTGCCGACGCGGCTCGGCGAGCTGATGACGAACCCCGACCGCGCCAAGGCCGGGCGCGTGGCCGAGGCGATGCTGAAGATGGTCAAGCTCGACATCGCCGGGCTTGAGGCCGCCGCGGCCGGTGCCTGAACCGAATCAACCAAGGAGATGTTCATGAACTACGTCGATGGCTTCATCGCCGCCGTGCCCACCGCCCATCGCGACGCATACAAGAAGCACGCTACGTTGGCCGCCGCCGTCTTCAAGGAACACGGCGCTCTCGGCGTCGTCGACTGCTGGGGCGACGACGTGCCCGAAGGCAAGTTCACCTCGTTTCCGATGGCGGTCAAGCGCAAGGACGACGAGACCGTGGTCTTCTCGTGGATCACCTGGCCGTCGCGCGCGGTGCGCGACGAAGGGATGAAGAAGGTGATGACCGACTCGCGCCTGCAGCCCGACACGAACCCGATGCCGTTCGACGGCAAGCGCCTGATCTACGGCGGCTTCGAGGTGCTGGTCGACGTCTGACCGCGCGGCGCGTGAGGCGAGCGGCGTCGGGTCGTTTCTGGCGAGCGGGCGGAACACCAGGGTGACCGGGCTGCGCGGCAACGCGCGGCGCGTGCGAACGTGGGCTAGATGCGGTTTCTGCATCACGGAGGCACGAATATGTCGTTTACGTCATCGTTGCCGACTGCTACCTTTCGCATCCCATTCAGAATCGAAGGCAGCACCATGCCAGCGTTGACAGTCACCCCGCTCGCGCCGGCGCTCGGCGCCGAGATCTCCGGCATCGACTTGCGCGAGCCGATCGGCGACGTCGAGCTCGCCGAGTTCCGCGACGCCTGGGCGCGCCACCTCGTGCTGCGCGTTCGCGGCCAGGCGCTCACCGATCCGCAGTTGCTCGATTTCAGCCGCCGCCTCGGTCCGCTCGACCCGCCCGGGCCGAACCCGTACGGCAAGCCCTTTCTCGAAGCGTTCCCCGAGATCAACGTCATCTCGAACGTCAAGGTCGGCGGCGCGCCGATCGGCAATCTCGGCGACGGCGAAGCGGTTTGGCATTGCGACATGACCTACGTCGATGCGCCGCCGCGCGCGGCGATGCTGCACGCGCTCGAGATTCCGCCATCGGGCGGCGACACGTTCTGGTCGAACATGTACCTCGCCTACGAGACGCTGCCCGAGGCGACGAAGCAGGGCATCGCCGGCCTGCGTGCCGTGCACGACGCCACCTACAACAGCGCCGGCATCATGCGAAAGGGCATGAAGGAAGTGACCGATCCGCGCGAGGCGCCGGGCGCCCGGCACCCGCTCGTCATCAGCCACCCGGACACCGGCTGTCCCGCGCTCTTCCTCGGCCGCCGCCGCAACAGCAGCATCGTCGGCATGGACCTCGACGAGAGCGACGCGCTGCTCGACGAGCTGTGGGCGCACGCGACGGAGGAGCGATTCACCTTCAAGCAGGTCTGGCAGAAGAACGACCTGATCCTGTGGGACAACCGCTGCACGCTGCACCGCCGCGATTCGTTCGACCCGAACACGCGCCGCGTCATGCATCGCACCCAGATCAAGGGGCCGGCCATCGTCGCTGCCTTCGGAGCTTGACCTTGGACGGCTGCCATCTGCCGATTGCCAGCGTCGAGGTCTTCGGCGTCGCCGTGCCGCTGGTCGGGCCGGGCTTTCGCAACGCCTACATCACGAAGACGGTGCAGAAGAGCGCGATCGTGCGCCTGGTCGCCGCCGACGGCAGCGTCGGGCTCGGCAACATCGATCCGTCGCCGGGCTATTCGGTCGAGACCATCGAGCAGTCGCTGGCGGCGCTGCGCGACAAGCTGGCGCCGATCGTCAAGGGGCTCGATGCCGGCAACCCGCATCGCGTCGTCGCCGCGATGGACGCCGCGCTCACCGGCTTTCTCGACGCCAAGGCGGCGATCGAGATGGCGTCGGTCGACAT
>JBDTIO010000586.1:0-7603 GCA_039936375.1 Caldimonas sp.
TGGCTGCGCTCGGCTATCCGGCGCTCGACGTTGTCATCGCCGACGGCGACTTCGCTGCCCAGCATCCTGAGATTGTGCAGGGCTATGTTTGCGCAATGTACAAAGCCTACGGGATGATGACCGGGCCAGGCAAGGATGGCGTGATGCGCAAAGCGGCCGGATTCGTCGGCGCTGATCCGGACAAGGCTGTCAAGGTCGGTGTCTCATGGCCGATCTGGAAGCCGGAAGATGAGCTAACTGAGCGCGGCTTGGGGTCGCCCGGTAGGGTTGCTGAAGGGCAGGTGGCGCAGGCCTACCTGCGCACGGGGGAATGGTTGAAGAAAACCGGAAGGCTCGACAACCCACCCAGCATGAAGACGATTGTTGACCACATCGATTTGCAGTTTGCTCAAAAAGCACTTTCTGGTGGCTGTAAATAGCCCGCGGCGCCGGCTGCTCTCCTTGAGCCTCGAGCCATTCCATTTTGACGGCCGCCGGTCAGTTGCTTGGGGGTTGATCTCGTCGCGACAAGCGCTTGAGGTCGGACGACGCCGCAGCCGCTCGTTGATCAAAACGCCAGAGAGTAGAACTGATCGGCTGCGGACGAGGCTTGGTCTTTGGGATGCTTGAGCTGCCCCTTGGCGAATCATCGGCATCGTCTCGATGCCCACGATCAGGATGCGCCCGCAGGCGAATGACTTGAAGCCCATCATCGGCCGCACGACGCGCTTGATGACCGGACTTCACCGACGGTCGCGCGGACATTGCGTTCATCGGCCGCCGGCAATGCCTTGGTCAACGACTGCTTCCGCGGGCAGCGAACGGGAAATCCGCCACCCGAACCGGTCATCGGACCGCCAAGGTTGGTTGCCCTCGTCGCAATTCGAGGCGTGCTAGTTCAGGTACGGAAGATCTGTTCTCCCTCACGTGCGCCGCAATTGGGTATCCTGCCGCCGAGTGTTTCTTCGGCACCCCACCGGTAGAGCGCGAGCGAAAGAGGAGAACGAAATGTACGCAAAGAGGATTTGGTGGATCACGGGGGCTTCTTCGGGTATCGGCTGCGCGCTCGCGGAAGCGCTGGCCAAGAAGGGGGCGAAGCTCATCCTGTCCGGGCGCAATGTTTCGGCGCTGAACGAGGTGAAAGGACGCTGCGCTTCTCCCACCCTCGTCCTGCCATTCGAGGCGACGGACTTCGCCGCGATCCCTGGGGCGGTCGACCGCGCGTGGGATTGGGCGGCGGGTCAAGGCGGGCCCATCTATGGGCTCGTCAACAACGCCGGCATATCGCAGCGATCGCTCGCGGTCGAGACGATGTTCGATGTCTATCAGCGCATCGTGGCGGTAGATCTTCTCGCTCCAATGGCGCTGACGCAGGCGCTGCTGCCGCGGATGGCAGCTGCGAGGAACGGACACATCGTCGCCATTTCGAGTGTCGCAGGGATCGTCGGCGTACCGCTGCGCAGCGCCTACAGCGCGGCGAAGCACGGCCTGATCGGCTATCACGACAGCGTTCGCGCGGAGACGGCGCATCTAGGGATCCAGGTCTTGGTCGTGGCCCCGGGGTCGGTCAGAACCAACGTGTCGAAGAACGCGCTCGATGCGCGCGCGCAGGCGAGAGGCGTGAGCGACGCGGCGATCGACAACGGCATGGATCCGATGGTCGCCGCGGGACGCATTCTCGACGCCGTCGCTTCGGGCAAGCGCGAACTCATTCTTGCCGATGGGATGGAGGCCGAGATCGCGCGCCTGCGACGTGCCGATCCGGATGCCTTGTTCGATCGCATGGCCGCGCTCGTCGCCGCGGGTTACGCCCAGCAGATGGGCGCGCAAAGCAAGGCGACGACGTAGTCCGTTCAGAGAACTGCCAAAGCCGCCAGCATCGACATGAATGACAGCTGTGAGGCGTCCAGATCGCGTAATCGGCCGGTCGTTCGCGACCCAAAGCGGTACTACGATTGTTAGACTGGAACTTCTGAAAGCGGACGTCCACCGGCGGCCTGCGCCCGAGCGACATCCGACCGCTGCCGGCGCAGGCGGGAGGAGATCGGTCCCGACGTAATTGCGCATGCGGGGAAGAACGACTATGGCGACGCACACGGGCTCCTGTGCCTGCGGTCACATTGGAATCACGGCAGCCTGCGAACCACAGACGGTGTCAATGTGCCACTGCCTGCTTTGCCAGAAGAGGACGGGTAGCACCTATAGCGTGCATGCCTATTTCCCGACCGAGAAGGTTAGGGTTGAGGGAACGACAAAGGTCTATGCGCGCAAGGGCGACTCCGGCGCCTACGTCTATTTTCACTTTTGCCCCGAATGCGGCTCCACCATCTATTGGGAAGTAGAGGCGAGTCCTGGCAAGACGGGAGTTCCAATCGGCGTCTTTGCCGACCCTACGTTCCCGCCACCAAATGTCTCTATCTTCGTGCCGCATAAGCACCCATGGGTTTCGGTTCCCGAAGGCTCCCTCAGAACGAAGGACACGGTGCGGCCTTCGCGGCTGCTGCGGCTGCTGCGGTTGCGCGCCGAAGTTAACCAACAAGCTATCCCGCTGAAGCAGCGCACCTCATAGCGTCTCTTGGGCCAGAAGGGACCCGTTCAAGGTCAACTTGGGAATCTACAGCGAGCCTCGCGACTGTGACCTAGTCGGCCTGAAGGTCCGGGACATCTGCAAGGCGACCAAGTGTCATCTCGCGCAATGATGCATTCATATCAGTGCCCCCCGAACATCGCCGGCACGAACGCGATCTGCGTATTTTCGCCGTGCGCATAGATCATGATGCTTCCGGTCGGGCATTGATATTTGATGCCACCAGACGCAGCCGATCGCGTGCACGACTTTGCATTGGACGTGTACCAAAGATCGACGAGATGCACCGGGTCGGCGGTTTCCAGCACCATCGGCACGCCCATCGCGATCGCCGATGCAGGCATGTCGTTCATGTTATGACCGCGCGGGTACATCGGCAGTTTTCCGTCGTACTCCACTGCGGAAGCGGTGGCGCAAACCAGCGCGCCGACTACAGCCATGGCGATGCGGATTCGGTTTCGGTTTCGGTTTCGGGGGCCATTGAAGGACATGACGGGCGTGAAAGTGAATCGCTTCATTCGGTTCTCCTAGATGGCGGTCGATGTCCTAGAAACCGGAAAGGCGACAGAATCCCGCCATCCATCACGATGCGGCGATCAACTAATTTCCCATTGAAGCGCTCGCCGGGAGTCAGCAGCGGATTCCCGGCGGATACGGCGTCAGCAGCGTCGTCGAGACGCGACCCTCGAGCCGGTCGATGCCGACGCGCTCGGTCTTGCGGTGGGCAATGCAGGCGAAGGCGTCGAAACAGTTCGACCGTCCGGCGACGCGGAACGGCGTAAGCCGCGTCCGCGTACGACTGCAGTTCAGCTCAGATCAGACGTTGACGTCACCCCCCGCCTGTGCGCCGCGACGACTGGCGTCTGGCAGAGACCGCGAGTACGAAGGACGAAATCGACCGGCGGCACCGGCTCGTAGCTGACGGTCCTATCGCGGTCGCAAGAGGCAGCAAATGGGTCGAGGGGAGTCGCATTCGAAGAACGTCCGAATTGCGGGTTCTGTCGCGATAAGCGCTTGGTCGAGCGCTGGTTCGGTGAGCTCACCTCCAAGGCCGTGCGACGCGGCTGCTTCAGCAGCGTCGCCGATCTGCAATTGGCCATCGAACAGTTCCTCGCTGCCTGGAACGAACGCCCAAGCCCTTCGTCTGGACCGCTACGGTCGAATCCATCCAGGCCAAGCTCTCAACGTGCCGACAGACCTTGGCTTGGAGCAGATCAAACCCGGCTGCACCACACCGCGGAACCGAAAAGAAAACCAAATCTCCAGTTATTTCTCGGACACCTCACTAGGTTGTATGATCCCTAGGAGTAAAGAATGGCTCCTAGGCACCTATGACACTCAATATCAAAGATCCTGAGGCCCGCGACCTCGCTCAGGCGCTGGCTGAGGAAACAGGAGAGACGATGACGCTCGCCGTGATCCAAGCACTGCGCGAGCGGCTGGAGCGCGTGCAACGCGGCCGGCGCGTCGCTTCTGCTGAAGAACTCGTTGCGATCGGAAAGCGATGCGCGCAGGGGCTGATCAGCAACCCGATGCCGCATGGCGACCTCCTGTATGACGAGCGAGGCCTGCCGCGGTGATCGTCGACAGCTCTGCCATCCTGGCTGTCCTGTTCAACGGACCGGACGCTGCTATCTATGCGACAGCGATTGCCAACGCCCCGAGCTGTCGGATCTCGGCGGCCAACTACGTCGAGACGGCCGTGGTTGTCGAATGGCAGAACCCGGCCGCCGGCAGCCGCCAGTTCGACACCTTCATGCGGCGCGCCGGCATCGCCATCGAGCCGGTTACCGAAGAACAGGCCCAGTTTGCCCGCCAGGCCTACTCGGACTTCGGCAAGGGGCGGCATCCTGCGGGCCTTAACTTCGGCGACTGCTTTTCGTATGCGCTGGCCAAGGCCTACCGAGAACCCCTGCTGTTCAAGGGCAACGATTTCAGCAGGACCGATGTCCAGGTCGCACTCGCATGAAGGAGCGGGTCTCGAAGAGGGCGACACCGCCCGCCTCGCCAGCCGAGAAGCCGCGATCTCAGACGGCTATAGGCCCCGGAGCGGCAGATACCAAGTTTCATTCGTCGCCCTCTTCGTAATGGTCCTAGCATTCGCGTTTTGGGGAGCCGTACTGTATTTTCTGAACGAGCCTTACTTCCGCCGCGCCGAGATCCTGGCCACGGGCGTCGAGACCTCTGCGTTAGTCAAAGACAAGTGGGTCTCGAAGGGCAGCCACATGGTGGAGATTTCCTATGCCGACGATCGGCAGGTGGCTCATAGCCACAGCGTCACCTGCTCTCCGGAGGCCTTTGGCACTGTGGCCAAAGGGCAGTCATTGCAGTTGCGCTTTTTGAAAAGCAATCCCGAACTGTTCGCCGTGCCTTCTTTACCCGTGGATCCTTCAATGCTTTGGGTCGTCGGCACGCTCGTTGTCGTCGTTGTGACGTTTTGCGGCGGGCTAATGATCACGCAGAACTTGCGGGGTCGCTGGGTCTGAGCTAAGAATTCGCGCGGCGCTGCCATTGTGATCCGCGGCCCACGCCGCCGAGAGCAGATCGGCCAGATGCACGAAGTCTTCGGCCATCTGGTCGATCTCTGGTACACATCCAATGCAAAGTCGCGCACGCAATTGCGGGGCGTAGCGCACCCAAGCGCTACAAAATGCATGAAAACCGAAATTGCCCATCGCGCGGCCGCTCGGTCGAAAAAAACATGTTGGCCGCGCTCGGCGACGGGCTACGCGCCCCGCAGCCAGCGAGCGACTTCTAAGGGCCGCTCGCGCGCCGCAGCCAGCGTCACCAGCGGTGCCAGTAGATGAGCTGGCGCGCAGGGGGCTATCGGCGGACCTGGTCAAGCCGAGAAAACATCTCGCGCCGCGTGAGCGCCAGCCACACCAGTGCGCCAGCGATCAGGGCTAGAGGGAGCAGCGAACCCAGGTTGAGCAACTGCCAGCCGCGCGTTGTCACCAGCGCGCCAGATGAAAAAGACGTCACTGCCAAGGTCGCGAACACGCAACGGTTCAGGAAACCCTGCGCGCGATCGCGTTCCACATCGGTAAAGGTGGTGAGTGACAGCGTCGTACTGCCGGTGAAGAGGAAGTTCCAGCCGACACCGAGCACAAACAGTGCCACCAGAAAGTGGTGCAGCTCGATGCCCGACAACGCGAGCGCGATGCAGACAAAGTTGAGCACTAGCCCGATCAGCATGATCGGAAACGCGCCGAAGCGGCGGATCAGGTGGCCGGTGAAAAAGCCCGGCGCGAACATGCCGATCACGTGCCATTCGAGCACCAGCGCGACATCTGAAAACGGCAGGCTGCACATCTGCATGGCAATCGGCGTCGCCGCCATCAGCAGGTTCATCACGCCGTAAGCCAGCGCGCCCGAGGCGGCCGCGATGACGAAGACCGGCTGGCGCGCAATTTGCGCCATTGAGCGCCCACTCTGCGATGCGTGGTGCACCGGCGCTGGCGGAAAACGGATGTAGCTCATGACGATCATCGAGGCCAGAGCGATCACGGCCAAGGCCAGATACGCGCCGGCGAACGGCACGGCAAACAAGGTGCGGGTGTGCACTGCCATGTTCGGCCCCAGCACGCCACCGATCAGTCCGCCGGCCAGCACGAGCGAGACGGCCTTTTCGCGCCAGGCCGGTGTGGCCAATTCGGCCGCCGCGAAGCGGTAGAGATTGGCGTTGGCGTTGTAGTAGCCGGCCACCACCGTGGCCAGGCACAGCAGCCAGAAGTTCCGTGAAAAGGCGGCATACGCGCACAGAAGCGCCGAGCCGAACGCCACTGCCAACCCGAGCTGGAACGAAGTACGCCGGCCGTAGCGGCTCTGCGTGCGCGCCACCAGGCCGGTGGAAAGTGCGCCGCCGACGACGTAGCCCATGACTGGCAACGTCGCCATCCATCCGAGCGGCGCCAGGCTCAGCCCGACCAGGCCATTGATCGCGATGAAGGTGACGTTGTTGGTCAGGAACAGGCCTTGACACAGGGTAAGCAGCCAGAGATTTCGGTTCATGCGAGGGGTGGTACGGGTACGCGGAATACGCGCGCCAGCGGGCGCCATCGTAGCGGTGCGCGAGCGGCGCGGTTTTTGGTGCCGGCTCGCGACCAAAGGTGCTCGTCAAAGCGTTGCTCGCCCGACCGGCGTACGAGTTTCGGTACCTTGTGGTGGAACCTGCACGGCGTAGCAGGCTACGTCCGAGAGAACCCTGGATTGGTGAACTACGCCAGATGGCCCGACAAGGGGCTGCCGGTCAGCAGTTCCATCGCAGAGTCGGCAGTCCAGGTGGTGAGCCTGCGCATGGCATAAAAGCGTCAGATGCGCTGGTCGGATGAAGACGTTCATCTCCTTGCGCAGGCGGGTCCAAGAAATCAACGGAGAGCTGAAGCTCAGGGACATGCCGGCCTACATCGCGCATCGACTTCCCGGGCGCGTGGGTTCTGTCGCAATAGGCACGGGCTGGTAGTGTCAGCCGATGAAGTTTGATCGTACGAAGATGATCGAAGGACTGCGCGGAGTGGTTCAGCGCCTGCACTACCCGCTGGAAGTGATGTTGGTGTGCGTGCGTTGGTACGCTGCGTACCCGCTAAGTTTGCGCAACATCGAGGAGATGATGACGGAGCGGGGGGTCTTCGTCGATCACTCCACGCTGCGTCGCTGGTCCATGAAGATGTTGCCGGCGCTGGCAGCCGCGTTTCGCCGGCGCAAGCTCCCGGTGGGTCGAAGCTGGCGAATGGACGAGACCTACGTGAAGATCGGCGGCCAGTGGAAGTATCTGTACGGGCGGTCGACAAGGACGGCGACACCGTCGACTTCGTGCTGCGTGCGAAGCGAGATCACGCCGCCGCGCGGGCGTTCTTCGAGTGCGCAATGGATCTGCACGGCGTTCCACGCTAATCGCGAGCTTGCGATTAGCGTGGTAATCAGTAGGACCGAATAATGTGAAGGATGCGTGGGCCCGCCCTCGCATAGACGCGATCCTTGGGGTGGTTCCTGCTGATTATTTCCACGAAATGTCAGAGCGAATCAAGCCAGGCAAGC
>JBDTIO010000587.1:0-3435 GCA_039936375.1 Caldimonas sp.
GGTCGCGTTCACCTGGAACTACTACCTCGCTCATCCTGAATTCGTTGCCCTGCTGTCGAACGAGAACCTGCAGCGCGGCCGCCTCATCACCCGCTCGGTCAAGGTCAAGCAGCTGTCGCGGCCGGTGCTCGACATTTTGGGGACAATACTCGCCGAGGGTGCGCGGCAGAAGCTCTTCTGCCGCGATCTCCAGGTGCATCAGGTCTACCTGACGATCGCCGCGCTCGGCTACTTCTATTGCTCGAACCGCTACACGCTGTCGTCGTTCCTCGGCAACGACCTGATGCGCACCGATCGCTGCGACGCCTGGCTCGCCGAGATCACGCGGGTGATGCTGGCGGCGGTCGCCGCCCCGGCTCGGCGCGGCAAGTAACTCTCTTCAACACGACAAGGTCTCGCTCGCATGGCCGCCTACGACACGGAAAAAGTTCTCTCGGTTCATCACTGGAACGAGTCGCTCTTCACTTTCACCTGCAGCCGCGGCAGGAGCCTTCGCTTCGAAAGCGGGCACTTCGTGATGGTTGGCATCATGGTCGACGGCAAGGCGCTGATGCGGGCCTATTCGGTGGCAAGCGCGCACTACGACGAGCACCTCGAGTTCTTCAGCATCAAGGTGCAGGACGGGCCGCTCACGTCGCGCCTGCAGCACCTGAAGGTCGGCGACGAGGTGCTGATCGGCAGGAAGCCCACCGGCACGCTGGTGATCAGCGACCTGCTGCCCGGCCGCAACCTCTACCTGTTCTCGACCGGCACCGGCCTGGCGCCCTTCCTCAGCCTGATCCGCGACCCGGAGATCTACGACCGCTTCGAGAAGGTGGTGCTCGTGCACGGCGTGCGCAAGGTCGACGAGCTGGCCTATGCCGATCTCATCGCCTACGAGTTGCCGCGCCACGACCATCTCGGCGAGCAGGTGAGAGACCAGCTCATCTACTACCCGACGGTGACGCGCGAGCCGTTCCGCAACCAGGGGCGGCTGCCCGACCTCATTGCCAACGGCAAGCTGTGCAGCGACATCGGCTTGCCGCAGATCGACCCGAACGAAGATCGGGCCATGATCTGCGGCGGCCCGGCGATGCTGAAAGACATGCGCGCCGTGCTCGACGCCGCCGCCTTCACCATCTCGCCGGGTGTCGGCCAGCCGGGCCAGTATGTGATCGAGCGGGCGTTCGTCGAGAAATAGGGAGGCCGCACCGGGCGGTGCCAAGCCGACGCGAAAGGCGGCGATTCAGCGGTCGCGTTCGGGCAATTCGAGCCCCGAGGGCACGGTGCCGATCCAGCTGCGTTCCATCAGCTCCCACTCTTCGTGGGTTGTTTCAGAGACTTCGGGAACCGCCGGCGCTTCCCATCGCTCCGGCTGGGCCTCGAGCAATTCGGCGGCGTGCGTGACGGCTGCGGTATGCGCCTCGCGCAGGCGCGCGACAAGCTTTTCGAGTAAGGGCGATGTGTCCTCGTTCAGCATCATCTCCGCTTCGGCCACGGCCTTTTCGAGCAGTTGAGGCGGCAATGCCTCGACACCGCCCCAGCCGTTGCTGCCCAGTTCCTTGTAGACGACGTACAGGTGGCGAACCGTCTGCGTCGCCGGATCGTGCACCAGCAGGCGGGCCCGCAATTCGTCGCGCATCTGCAGCGACAGCGACTTCGGCTCGTCGGCGCCGGGCGCCCGTACCGGTTCGATGAGGACCACGTGCAACTGGTTGTGGCGCTTCTCGATCGCGATCGGGCGGGTCAGCAGGTCCTTGGCCCAGCGCAGCGATCGCTGCGCTGGCGGCGTCGTGTCTTCGTCAATCGGCGGCTTGGTATTCGGCGCCACGCGGCTCGGCGGTCTAGCGGACATGGGGCGGGCCCTCGCTCGTTCGTTCGTCGACATGCGACCTGTACGGATGTCGGCCGGCTCTGCCGTACCTTGAGAGCCGAGCGCCGCTCGGAAGCAACCAACGGCCACCGCCGTGCGGAAGTAGTCACAAGGCGCGGCACAGCGGCGGCCCGGCGACGCGCGCCGGCGGAGTCCGAACAGGTGAAGCGCTGCTTTATTCGGCGCCTTGCCGCTTCGCCAGCAGGGCATTCGCCGATCGGGACACCGGCTTCCTGCCAAGCACGCCCGAGATATAGGCCGCCGCATCGACCAGCCCGTCGAGGGAGATCCCCGTCTCGATGCCCAGCCCGTGCAGAAGGAACACCACGTCTTCGGTGGCGACGTTGCCGGTCGCGCCCTTGGCATAGGGGCAGCCGCCGAGCCCGGCGATGCTCGCGTCGAATGTGGCGATGCCGACCTCGAGCGCCGCATAGACGTTACCCACGCCCTGCGCATAGGTGTCGTGGAAATGGCCGCTTACCTCGGCGATCGGGAAGTGTCGGAGTGCCCGCTCCATCGCCGCCTGCACCTTCTTCGGCGTGCCGACGCCGATCGTGTCGGCAATGCCGCAATGGTCGACTCCGATCTCCTTCATCAGCACGACGACATGCTCGACTTCGTCGGCCGAGACCTCGCCCTGGTACGGGCAACCGAGCGCCACCGAGATAGCGGCGCGCACCTTGATGCCATGCACGCGCGCTGCGTCCACGACCGGCCGGAAGCGCTCGACGCTCTCGACGATCGAGCAGTTGATGTTCTTCTGGCTGAAGGCCTCGGTGGCAGACGCGAAGACGACGATCTCGTCGGGCCATTCGGCCTTCGGTGCCGAAAGCGCGGCGTCGAGGCCCTTCATGTTCGGCACCAGAACCGAGTAGCGCACGCCGGACTTTCGGGCAATGCCGGCGAGCACGGCCGCGTTGTCGCTCATCTGCGGCACCCACTTCGGGCTGACGAAGCTGGTGACCTCGATCTCGCGCAGCCCGGCGCTTTGCAGCCGGTGCACGAGCTCGATCTTGACGGCCGAATCGACCGTCTGTTTTTCGTTCTGCAGTCCGTCGCGCGGGCCGACGTCGACCAATGTCACCTTCGAGGGCAGCATGGCATTCTCCTCATGTTCACGCGCCGTCGTGGCGCCCGGCCGAGATCATCGCCCCCCGCGTAGAAAAGCTCGTGGCGAATCGTCACGGCTTGAGCGTCTGGCTCCGGATTCATCCGGCGCCTCCGCCGACCCAGTTCGGCTTCCGCTTGTCGAGGAAGCTCTGCACGCCTTCCTTGCCCTCGGCGCTGGCGCGGATGTCGGCGATGCGTCGCGCCGTCTCGGCGCGCAGGGCGGGCGTGATCTCGTGGCCGGCGACGTCGAGCACGAGCTGCTTGCAGGCGCGAGTGGCCATCGGCCCGTTGGCGACGATCGTCGCGACGATCGCGTCGACCTTGGCGTCGAGCTCGTCGGCCGTGCAGGCCCCGTGCACGAAGCCCATCGCCTTCGCGTCGGCGGCGATGCGGATGTCGCACACCGAAGCGATGCCCAGCCCGCCGGCGTAGCAGTCGCCATGGATGCGGGCGACGACCGGAATCGGGCAGCG
>JBDTIO010000588.1:0-4590 GCA_039936375.1 Caldimonas sp.
CGGGAGACTCTCGCGACCAACGAATCTCTGTGCGAAGGCAGGCATAACCGGTGCGCCCGGGAGGTGGTCGCCGCAATGTACGCCGACCGCAAAGTCTTGCCGGTGACGACGTAGACCGTCTCCATCGCCGCCAGAATGAACGACAAGCCCAGCGTGAGCGGGACGAACAAGAAGTGGTACAGGACGGTAATGGCGAACTGCCAACGCGACAGATCAACGACGTTGATGTCATGCATGGTTCTTGTTCTCCCGTACGGGTTCACGGTTCACATTCGCTCCCCAAGATGCGGTTCTCAGCGGTACGGCAGTCATACCACGATGATGACTCGACGCGCGTCAATCGTATTTGTCGCCTCAGTCGCGCGGCTTGCCGCTGACTATGTTGACCGGCGACGAGCATGTTGACTTCGGCTTCGCGCTCGGGTCGAGTGTGAGGGGCCCGATGGACGTCCGGCTGCGGGTGTTGCCAGACCAGCGCGCATGGTTGCGCTGCTGGGCCGGGAGACCTTGCATCACCATTGCATAACCGTCTTGGTCGAAGCCGGCCACGATGCCCGCTGCGACGCTGGAAAGAAACGAAGGGTGACGGAACGGCTCTCGCGCATGCAGGTTTCTGATGTGCACTTCGACCAAGGGAAACGCCACTGCCCGTGACGGCTTTGTGCAAGGCGATGCTGGTTTGCGTGAGGCACCGGCATAGAGAACGCCGCCGATCAGATCGCCGGCGTCATCGCGAATCGGCTCGGCACCACCGATCGAGCAGATGGTCGATCGACAACCAGCCAGGCCCGAGGGCGATGATGGCGATTGCCATCGACGCCCAGGGCAAATGGAAGTTCGCCCACCCTTCGGGCGAGACGAGCTGAATCACGCCGGTCATGATGAGTAGGCCGAGCGCGACGAAGCGCGTGCCCAGACCCAGTACGAGCAGGATCGGCAGTGCGATTTCGGCAGCGGCGGTGACGTACGCGACTACCAGGGGAGCCGGGATGCCATACGCGCCTCCGAAGAGATGGAGTTTGAACATCTCCTCGAAGAGATAGACCGTGCTCGGCGACAGAGACAGGAACCCGTCCCAGCGGGTGAGGCCCGAGCGAAAGAAGGGGATGGCCAGCGCAATGCGAAGGATTGGCGGTGCGATGACCGTTGCCAGCAGGCCGAGTCTGTTCACCGCGGCGCGTAGCGCATTTTCCATCCTCGACGGATTCGCCGGCGCATCGTTCCTGGCAATCATGCCCGCGACCCTTGGAGGTGTGCGCAAGCGTGCGCCAAGGGCTGGAAGCCGACGACGATTCCCGATCGCAGGAGCGCGGCGAGATCGAGCGAAAGATCGAAGCCGCTGTCGGCCGCCAAAGCCGCCCGGGTGGCTTCGATCACCGGCTGCCCGTCGACGAGTGATTGAATGAATTCGGCGCTTGCTTGCGACAGCAAGCGAACTTCGACCTCGGTTCCCGGCCGCGCGACAAGCACGTTCTCGCCGCCTGCGTCGAGATCGACCGGCGCCGCCAAGCCATCGTCGACATTCATCTGCCAGATGGTCAGCGCCGGAAAGGCCGAACGGATCAGCCGAACCGAAGGGCAGAGGCGCAGTTCGAGCCCCGACAGCGCGTCCGGCGCGACTTGCGCCAGTACGGACAGGTCGAGCGGCGACACATCGGCGGCGTGATAGGCGCCCGCCCAGGCGTGCTCGATGCGGGCCACGTCGCTCAGATAGGGCAGCGTGGCGACCGGCTCGAAAGTGCTGATGAAGTCGGGGAAGCCTGCGCCGTAGCCGAGCAGGATCGGCGAATCCGGCGGCTCTCGTGCGACATACACGCGAGCCATCGCGCGAAAGAATTCCGGCCCGACGATCCGGCACACGGCCGGGAACGCCGCCTGCAGGGTGTCGATCAGCCCGCTCACCACATTGTTGCGATACACGGCGAAGCGTCGCTCGCTGGCCTCGCCG
Organism: Caldimonas sp.; assembly: GCA_039936375.1. Classification (GTDB taxonomy): domain Bacteria; phylum Pseudomonadota; class Gammaproteobacteria; order Burkholderiales; family Burkholderiaceae_C; genus Schlegelella_A. Next base: position 1,949 of record JBDTIO010000588.1, read on the forward strand.
TCAGGCCCGACGAGGCCGGGCGGAACTGGGCGTTGCGGATCGAGCAGCGCCCGGGCGAAGCTGTGTTGCCGTTCGGCGAGCCGCGGCACGATGCGGGAAGCTTCGCGCTCTTCGTGCGCTTCGTGTTTCTTGTGCGTTTGGTGCGCTTGGTGCTGTTCGTCCTGGACCGCTACCATGATCGCCTGGGCGTGTTGCGCCTCGGCCTCGAGCACCGGCCAGGCCGGAACGTCGGCATCCCACTCGATCAACGTGGGCGTGCTGCCGAGGCGCGAAATGACATGCGCATAGAGCCCCCATACGATGTCGTCGACCCGACGGTCATGTGCGTCGATGAGCAGTGGCCGCCCCTTTTCGTCGGCATCGCGTGCGTAGCCGGCGAGATGGATTTGCTGGACGTGGGCGAGTGGAAAGGCGTCGATATAGGCTTTCGGGTCCTGCTGCTGATTGGTCGATGCAACGTAGACATTGTTGACGTCGAGCAGGAGGCCACAGCCTGTGCGCCGTACCACCTCGGCGATGAAATCGACCTCCGACCAGGTGCTTTCGACGAATGCGAGATAGGTCGACGGGTTCTCCAGCAGCATCTGCCGGCCAAGCGTCGTCTGGACTTCGTCGATGTGCTCGCACACGCGAGCCAGCGTTTCGACGGTGTAGGGCAGCGGCAGCAGGTCATTGAGGAAGCCGCTGTCGTGCGACGACCAGGCGAGATGCTCGGAAAAGAGTCCTGGGCTGTAGCGATCGATCAAGCCACGCAGGCGGCGCAGGTGTTCACGATCGAGCGGTCGATCGGCCCCGATCGACAGCCCGACGCCGTGAAGCGAAAGGGCATAGCGCTCGCGGATGGCCTCGAGATAGCGGTGCGGCGGTCCGCCGGCGCCCATGTAGTTTTCGGCATGGACCTCGAAGAAGCCGATGTCGGGCCCGGTGTCGATGACCGTGCGGTAGTGCTCGGCCTTCAGACCGACGCCGGCACGCGGCGGGACAGTTCCCCGATCGCAAGACAGTACTCGATCAGGCATCGCGCTCCCACAAAGGTGTGGCGCGGGCGGATCGTGATCCGCCTGCGTCACGTGGGCCTCAGACCTTCGCAGTCAGGCTTCCCATCCCATCCGGCGTATGCATCGACGTGCAGGTGCCTGTGGCTTCGAGCTTGAATGCGTTGCCCTGATAGTCCTTCGTGCTGGTTCCGGCGCAGGTGGTCCCGGCGCCGGCATAGCAGTCGTTGTGGCCCTTCAGCGCCACGCCGAAGCATTTCTCCATCTTGCCGCCCGCCATGGCCTTCATGGTCTTGGCCTGGCTTTCCTGCATCATTTTTTCCTGCGCGGGACTTGGCTTCATGGCATCGGCGGCGTTGGCGGAAACCATGGACATCGACCCGATTGCCGTTGCAAAGGCGCTTGCGACCAGAACGGACAGCATTTGATTGGACATGGCATTTCTCCAGTTGAGACCGGCGGCGCGTGCATGCGAAACCGCTGCGTGGAGGATGGCGCGCCGCCGAGCGTCAGTCTGTGCGACAGCGCACGGAAAGCGATTCAACCCGGCCAAATGCGAAAACAGGATCAGCTGGTTGATCTCAGGCATCCGGTCATTCTGGGGGCACTCCTCAGCTATGCACCGGCCGCGCAAAAGGGCAGCGCTGTACGTGGGGCTGAAGCGTTGTGGGTCGTATCCGGCAGGTCAATACAGAATCCGACAACGGATTGCCTCGCATCCGGCATGTGTTCTACGTCTTCTATCCGTTGCACCTGCTGGTGCTCTGGATCATCTCGAGGATCTGACGCCTTGCCAGTGGCCGCATTCGGGAGCTCTTCTTGGGCTGCTGGGGCTTTCCTGCTGGCCACCCACAGCCGGGTCTCTCGATACGGGTGGCTGGCCTACCTCGGCGCGAATGTCGCGATGACGGCGTTCGCCGTGTCGATCGCGCGCACGGTCTTTTGGTCCAGCAACTTGGGTTCACCATCACGACCTTGCTCGGCCTCTATCGCTCCGGCCTTGTGGCGTTTCGCCATGACGATCGCTGAGACGATCGCAGCGGTGCCGGCTTAGAATTTGGTGCTGCAGGTCATGGGTTTGGCGACGGCTTATGCAGGAGAGAACTGAACGCGCGCATGGCGGGCTATGGGTTCTGCTCGTCCTCGACGCTTTTCTTCCGCGTCAATGCGATGGGTCTGATTCGGGGTGACTCGGTTTTCGGGCATTTTGTAGTGCTTGGCTCACTGGCCTGAGACAGGCACCTCCGGGGCTGCAGCTTGATGGCTACCTCGGCGCAATCGGCCGATGCGTGTCGAGTCCGCCAACGTGATCGCCGATGCCGGCGATCTTCTGGCGAATGCGCTCGATCGCGTGGACGGGTTCCAGCCCCTTCGGACAGACCTCGGCGCAGTTCATGATCGTGCGGCAGCGGAAGAGTCGGTAGGGATCGTTGTTCAGATCGTCGAGCCGCTGCTCGGTGGCGCGGTCGCGGCTATCAAAGATGAAACGGTAGGCCTGGATCAGGCCCGCGGGGCCGACAAACTTTTCCGGATTCCACCAGTACGACGGACACTGGCTGGTGCAACACGCGCACAGGATGCACTCGTAGGCGCCGTTCAGCTTCTCGCGATCGGCCGGCGACTGAAGGCGCTCCTTCTCGGGAGGCG
>JBDTIO010000589.1:0-13534 GCA_039936375.1 Caldimonas sp.
CCTTCGGAAAGACGCCGGTCATGCCCATGCTGCCGAGGATGACGATGACGATCGGAGCGATCGCCAGCACCGGCACCGTCTGCGAGGCGATGACCCAAGGGAAGAAGCTGCGCTCGAGGGTGCGGGAGTGGACGACAAGGACCGCAATGACGGCACCGAGCACGCTGCCCATGACGAAGCCGAGCAGCGTAGCCGAGCTCGTGACGGCGGTGTGATAGATCAGGCTGCGCGGCGAGTCGACCGGCCAGCCGAAGATCGAGTCGAACATGTCGAGCGCGATCTGGTGCGGCGCCGGCAACACCGGGCGATCCATCGAGAGCGTGAGACGAACCAGGTCCATGGCTGTCCAGCCCGGCTGGTCGGAGAGCTGGCGCTCGATCACCTGCGAGGCATTGAGACCGATGGCGGCGAGGTACCAGACGACGAGAAACGCTGCGAGGACGACGAGGATCGGACCGGCGCGAAACCAGGCTTCCCGGAGATGGCCGCGTGACATGTCAGCGGCCTGCTGCGTTGCACGCCGGTCGTGTCGGGGCAAATGCCAAGGGCATCGGCAGGCCCATTGCGCTCATGTCCCCCGAGGCGCGGCTTCGCCCCGCCTCTCCTCCTTTACTTCGCTCCATGGGCCAGCCAATGCCCTTGGCAAGCACCGCCGTCGGCCCGCGCACGAAGGGAGGTGACGCTGCCGGATCAGGACGGTGGGGCGTTCTGTGGAGCGAAGCAAAGGAGGAGAAGGCAGCCGCAGGCTGGCTTCGGGGGACATGGGCGCAACAGAGCGCCCCGCCGTCCTGATCCTGCCCCGAAAAAATGCATTCGGATGTCACACCCAGCCAAGCCCACCCACCACCGCCCCGACGCCGACCAGCCACATCGGGCTGAGCCGGGTGCGAGCCATTGTCGCGACGCTGAAAGCGATCAAGGCCACGGCGCCGATGGGATGCGTGCCTTCGAGCAGGTAGGGCCGCGCCAGCACCCAGCCGGTCGCTACCAGCAGGCCGATAGTGAGCGGCGTGAGCCCGGTGGTGAAGGCGCGCAGACCGCGCGTTTCGCGCCGTTTCGCGCCCCAGCGATTGGCGTAAAGGGTGAGCGCGGTCGAGGGCAGAAGCGTGCCGCACATCGTCGCCAGCGTGCCGAGCCAGCCGCCGACGTTCCAGCCGAGCACGGCAACGAACAGCACGTTGGGGCCGGGCGCCGCCTGGGCGATGGCGATCGAGGCGCTGAACTGGGCGTCGGTCAGCCAATGGTGCTCGTCGACGACGAAGCGGTGCATGTCGGGTGCCGTCGTGATCGCGCCGCCGACGGCGAGCAGGCTGAGCATCAGGAAGTGGCCGAACAAGCCGAGCAGGTCGGCAGCGGACAACGGCGAGTGAAAGAGGCCGCTCATCGCCAGCGCACCCAGGCGAGGGCGAACGAGATCATGCCCAAGCCGACGATGACCCAGACCAGCGGCCAGCGCAGCCACGCGATCATGATGACGGTGAGGACGGCGAACGTGGTGGCCAGCGGCAGGCCAAGTCGGCTCCGCGCCAGTGAACCCATCAGCTTGAAGGCGGTGGCCATGATCAGGCCGGCGGCGACGGCGCCCATGCCACGCAGCGCGCCCGAAACGATCGCGATGTGCGAGAACTCGGCGTAGGCGGCGGTCAGCACCATGACGATGACGAGCGGAATCGCCAGCATGCCGGCGAGGGCGGAGAAGGCACCGCGCAGGCCGAAGAAGCGATCGCCGAGGATGAGCGCGAGGTTGACGACGTTGGGCCCGGGCAGCACCTGGCTCAGCGCCAGTGTCTCGACGAATTGCTCGCGCGTCAGCCATCCCTTTCGTTCGACGATTTCACGCTGCGCGACCGCGAGCACACCGCCGAAGCCTTGCAGGGCCATGCGATTGAAAGCATGGAAGAGCTCGCTCTTCGACTGTGGGCGAGGGGCTGCGGGCTCGTTGCCGCCGACGTCGTTCATCGCCTGCTCGCCTTGGTCGCCCACCAGCTGACGGCGACGGCGGCGATCAGCCAGGCGAGGCCCGACTCGCTCAGCGCGCCATAGCCGTGATGCGCGATCAGCCAGCCGCCGCTCGACCCGCCCGACGCCTGGCCGAGATAGATCGCCGAGGTGTTGAGCGCGAGCAAGGCCGGGGCCAGCACCGGCGCCACGGCGCTGAGTCGCGCCTGCTGTGCCGACTGGCCCGAGAAGCAGCCGAAGGCCCAGGGCGCGAGCGCCAGGCCCGTGCCGATGACGCCGACGGCGAACGGCCAGGCGATGAAGGTGACGGCGATGCAGGCGACCATCGCCGTGGCCGCCACGTCGGCGCCAATGCGGTCGATGAAGCGAGTCAGGGCGACGTTGCCGAAGACGCCGAAGGCACCGAACCAGACGAGCAGCAGGCTGGAGTCGAGCGTGGAGGCATGCAGCACGTCGCGAAAGTACGGCGTGAAATACGCGAAGAGCGTGAACTGGCCGGCGCCGGTGAGAAACGTGACGGCAACGATCGCCATCAGCAGCGGGCTCGCGAATGCGCCTTTCCAAGCAGCCAGCGAGAGCGCTGCCGGCCGGACGCCGTCGGGCATCACAGCGAAGACCCAGACGGCAGCCAGCAAGGAGATGGCGGCGACGGCGACGAAGGCGAAACGCCAGCCGAAGGCGTCGCCGAGCCAGGCCGAAAGCCGCAGCCCGAGCACCGAGGCCATCGACCAGCCGAGAAAGATGAAGGCAATGGCGCGGCCGCGATGCTCCGGCGGCGCCATGAAGCCGACCGCCGCTGCAGCCTGCGGCGTGAACACCGCGGCGCCGAGCATGGTCGCCGCGCGAACCGGCCAGAGCGCGGCGTAACTTGGCATCGCCGCGCTGAGCGCGTGACCGGCGGCATAGCCGACCAGCGAAGTGGCGAGTAGCCGGTGTCGATCGAAGCCGGCCACCCGACCCGCGAGCAGCGGTGCGCCGAAGCAGACGGTGGCGGCGCCGATCGCGAACAGCTGCCCGGCCAGCGCGATCGAGACCTGCCGCGAACGCGAGAGGTCGTTCAAGGTGCCGGGCACGACCATGATGCCGCAGCCGATCACGAAGTTGCCGAACAGCAGCGCCCAGCGCACTTGTCCCAAGTGCCGAGCCGGCGGCGCCGGCGCTGCGCCGCTCACCGATGGACCTTGAGCGCGTCGGGATTGACGATGTGAGTCGGCTGACCGTTGATGAAGTTGACGACGTTGGCGAAGGCCGCCTCGAAGTACAACTCGTAGCTGTCCTGCTCGACGTAGCCGATGTGCGGCGTGCAGACGGCGTTCTCCAGACGCAGGAGAAGATGGCCCTGCAGGATCGGCTCGCTCTCGAAGACATCGACCGCGGCCATGCCCGGCCGGCCGCGATTCAGCGCCGAGACGAGCGCGCCTTCTTCGATCAGCTCGGCCCGCGAGGTGTTGACGACGAGCGCGGTCGGCTTCATGCGCGCCAAGGCGTCGAGCTTGACGACGCCCTTGGTCGCGTCGTTGAGTCGCAGGTGCAGCGTCAGCACGTCGGCCGCCTCGAAGAACGCATCGCGGCTTTCGGCGGCGCCGTAGCCCAACTCGACGGCGCGCGCGCGCGACGCTTCGCTGCCCCATACCAGCACCTGCATGCCGAAGGCGCGGCCATAGCCGGCGATGAGCTGGCCGATTTTGCCGAAGCCCCAGATGCCGAGCGTCTTGCCCTTCAGCACCATGCCGATGCCGAAATTCGGCGGCATCGAGGCCGACTTCAAGCCCGATTGCTGCCAGGCACCGTGCTTGAGGTTGCCGATGTACTGCGGCAGCCGGCGCATTGCCGACATGATGAGCGCCCAGGTGAGCTCGGCCGGTGCGACCGGCGAGCCGACGCCTTCGGCCACCGCAATGCCCAGGCGGGTGCAGGTCTCGATGTCGATGTGCGGGCCGGCCTTGCCGGTCTGCGAGATGAGCTTGAGCTTGGTGAGCTTTTCGAGCAGCTGCTTCGGGAAATGGGTGCGCTCGCGGATCAGCACCAGGACTTCGGCATCGCGCAGCCGCACCGAAAGCTGGCCGATTCCCTTGACGGTGTTGGTGAAGACCTTGGCGTTGAGCTGATCGAGGATCGCCGCGCACTTCAGCTTGCGCACGGCATCCTGATAGTCGTCGAGGATGATGATGTTCACGGGCCGCGAGGATCAGGATGGCACGTCGATGCGCGCCCCGCTGCGGATTGTGCACGGCGCCGGCCCGCGGCGTAGCATCTGCCGATCTTTTCACCAAGGAGTCGCCGTGGCGATCTCGATGCATTCGGCCAGCGTGCCCATCTTCGTGCGCATGCTCGGCAACATGAACGGTTGGCTCGACAAGGCCGAGACGCATGCCAAGGACAGGAAATTCGAGACGAGCGTCTATCTCGCCTCGCGTCTTTCGCCCGACATGCTGCCTTTCACCAAGCAGATCCAGATCGCCTGCGACGCGGCGAAGTTCTGCATGACTCGGCTTTCGGGCGTCGATGCGCCGAAGTTCGAGGACAGCGAGACGACGCTGGCCGAACTGCGCGAGCGGATCCGCAAGACCGTCGAGTACGTCAGCTCGGTGCCCGCCGACTCGATCGACGGCACCGACGCGAAAGACATCACCGTGCCGCGCCGCGACGGTGCGATGACGATGAAAGGCGAGACCTATCTCAAGCAGTTCGTCCTGCCGAACTTCTTCTTCCACGTCACGACGGTCTATGCCTTGCTGCGCCTGAACGGCGTCGATCTCGGCAAGGCCGACTACCTGGGCAGCCTCACGGCCTCGAGCTGAGGAAACTCAGGGGCCGTTGTTGCCGAGCGGCGCGAAGGCCGAGCGACTGGCGTGGCGGGCGAAATGGCGATTCAGCTGCGCCAGTCGCCGCGTCGCCTCGGCTTGATCGTGCCGGCAGGCGACGAGGCTGAAGACCTCTTCGCGAAAGTGCCAGAGCTCGTGCAGGGAGCGCGTCACGGCGATGCGCGACCGGATGTCGAGCGATGCGCGATTGCGAACGTCGTCGAGCGCGTCGGCGAAATCGAGCCGCGCCGCCGCGAGCGTGTCGCCCGCCGAACCGCTGCGGCCGAAGCGGGCCAGCAAGCGCACGCCGCGCGGCCGTGCCAGCGGCAGGCAGCTTTCGGCGCGGCGTACCGTGCTTTCCGGTGCCGACGAGGGCAGGAACGAGCTGAGGATCGCGCGCAACAAGGGCAGGGGCATGGCGACAATGCGGCCTCGGCGAGATGTGCCGATGGATCATTGTTCTGGCCTGTGCGTGTGCTGAAGCCACGAAAAGCGTGGCTCCGCAGGCTCAGTTCGCGCCGCGCGCGTTAGAGGGTGCCGAACGTCGCCTTGCGCTCCGCGGTGTATTTCCACCAGGGTGCGGCGGGCGCACCGCGCATGAAGTCGGTGGCCGCCATGAACGTGTCGAGCACGCACGGATCGTGGCGCTGGCCCGTCTTTTCGCACAGCGTTCGATAGAGAACGAAAGCGTCCTTGCCGCGAAGATCGGCGGGGCGCTCGATGCCGATCAGGCGCAGGTCGGCGGACAACGCCGGCCCGATGTTGGGCAGCTGCTCGAGGCGCACGCATTCGGCAGGGCTCCCTGCCTTGGGCGACTTGATGACCATGGCGGCTCCTGCGTGGTGCTACATCAGCATGTTGTTTCGGATCAGGCCGACGGCCAAGCCTTCGATCTCGAACGCGTCTTCGGGGCCGACGACGATGGGCTCGAAATCCGGGTTCTCTGGCAGCAGCTCGATCGTGCCTCGGCTGCGCTTGAAGCGCTTGACGGTGACCTCGTCGCCGAGGCGCGCGACGACGATCTGGCCGTTCTTCGCCTCGCTCGCCTTCTGCACCGCGAGCAGATCGCCATCCATGATGCCGGCGTCGCGCATGCTCATGCCGCGCACTTTGAGCAGGTAGTCGGGACGGCGTGCGAACATGCTCGCCTCCATGAGGAAGCTGCGATCGATGTGCTCCTGAGCCAGGATGGGGCTGCCGGCAGCGACCCGGCCGATCAGCGGCAGCGACAGTTGTGCGAGGCTCGGCAACGGCAGCGAGAACTGCTTGCCGCGCGCCTGGTGCAAAGCCCGCAATGTGTCAGACTGAAGTCGAATGCCGCGCGAGGTGCCGCCGATCAGCTCGATCACACCTTTTCTCGCCAGCGCCTGCAGATGCTCCTCGGCGGCGTTGGCCGACTTGAAGCCGAGCTCGTTGGCAATCTCGGCCCGGGTGGGCGGCGCGCCCGTTCGCTCGATCGCGCTTTGCACGAGATCGAGAATCTGCTGCTGGCGATCGGTGAGTTTCGGCATTTCGCGCATGGCTACCTCCGGATGACGGCGCCGCGACGCGGCGGCTGAATATTTATCCAGCGCTGTATTTTCATCCAGTCTCGAAAAATATGCAAAGCCCAGGTCAAGTGATCGTCGTTCTCGGCACCGGCGGCACCATTGCCGGGCTGGCGGCCACGCCAGCCGACAACCTCGACTACCGCGCCGCACAGGTCAGCGTGGCCGCTCTCGTCGCCTCGGCGCAGACGCCAGCCTCGCTTGCGGTCGAGAGCGAGCAGGTCGCGCAAATCGACAGCAAGGACATGGACTTTGCGACCTGGCGCGCGTTGGCGCTGCGCCTGGTCCATCACGCCTTGCGACCGGAGGTCGCCGGCATCGTCATCACGCACGGCACCGACACGCTCGAGGAGACGGCGTATTTTCTCTCGCGCGTTGTCGCGCTCGCCAAGCCGGTGGTGCTGTCTGCGGCGATGCGCCCGGCATCGTCGATCGACGCCGACGGGCCGCGCAATCTCGCCGATGCGATCGTGCTGGCGGCGCAGCCAGCTTGGTACGGCGTCGCCGTCGTCCTGGCTGGCCAGGTTCACGCGGCGAGGGACGTGCGCAAGACGCATCCGCATCGGCTCGATGCCTTTTCCTCCGGCGAGTCCGGCACCGTGGCGAACATTGCCGCAGGCGAGATCCGGCGTCTTCGGGCCCTGCCGGCGGGCGCGGATGCCGTCGGCGTCGCGGTGCTGCCGCCGAGCGAAAGCGCGTGGCCCTGGGTCGAGATCTTGACCAGCACCGCCGGCAGCGACGGCCGCGCCGTCGACGCGCTGGTTCGCGCAGGGGTCGACGGCATCGTCGTCGCGGCGACCGGCAATGGCACCCTGCATCGCCGGCTCGGAGCGGCGCTCGACGCTGCGGTCGGGCGCGGCGTTCGCGTGCTGCGCAGCACGCGATGCCTGGACGGATCGATCGTTGCCGCCGGCAGCGAGACGTTCGCATCGGCCCGCGACCTGACGCCGGTCAAGGCGCGGATCGAGCTGATCCTGAGTCTGCTGGTCGAACGAAGATCGGCGCAAGCCATCTCATAGCGCCAACAGGCCATGTCGCTGCGCGATCGGCGCCGGCAGCAGAGAATCGCGGATCGCTCTTTCTCCACCGCAAAGGATCTGCCGTGATCAAGCTCTACTACCACCCGTCCCCCAACCCCGCCAAGGTGGCGCTGTTTCTCGAGGAAGCCGACCTTCCCTATGAGGTGGTTCCGGTCGACACGCGCAAGGGCGAGCAGCACAGCGCGTCGTTTCTCGCCATCAATCCGAACGGCAAGACGCCCGCTCTCGTCGACGGCGACGTCAAGGTCTTCGACAGCAATGCGATCCTGCTCTACCTGGCCGACAAGAGCGGCCGGTTCCTGCCGGACGGGACGCCGGAAAATCGCGCTGCCATGTACTCGTGGCTGATGTTCGTCGCCTCGGGGATCGGCCCGTACACCGGCCAGTTAGTGCATTTCAAGCATTTCGCGCCCGAGCACAAGGCGTATGCCGTCAATCGCTACGACTTCGAGGCCTGGCGCCACTGGAACATCATCGATGCGCAACTCGCCAAGCATCGCTACATGCTCGGTGAAACGTACACGCTGGTCGACATGGCGGTCTGGGGTTGGGCTCGCGCCATTCCTTTCGCGCTCGGTGCCGACGCCTGGGAGAAGCTCCCGCACGTCAAGCGTTTCCTCGACGAGATCAACGCCCGCCCCGCGGCGCAACGTGCCGAGGCGCTGAAGACGCGCTTCGCCTTCAAGACGGAGATGGACGACGAGGCGAAGGCGGCAATGTTCCCGCAGAACGCTCGCCTCGCGGCCTAGGAAGCGCCTTCGACTGCGGCATGCCTCGAACGGCGCGGCCGCAAGACGTCCAAATTGTTTGGCGCTGAGCGTCAGTGGTACGCGATCGAAGATGGCGGCACCTACTCGTTCCAGCGCCGCGAAGGCTCGCCCCTAGACGCCCCTAGACGACGTTCAGCGCGACCTCGATGTTGCCGCGCGTCGCGTTCGAATAGGGGCAGACCTGGTGGGCCGCGTCGATGATCTTTTTCGCCGCGTCCTTCTCCCAGCCGGGGATGTGCACATGCAGCGCGACCTGGATGCCGAAGCCCTGCGGGATTGGGCCGATGCCGACGTCGGCGGTGATCGAGGTGCCAGCCGGCAGCGGCGTCTTCTGCATCATCGCGACGTGCTTCATCGCGCCGATGAAGCACGCCGAGTAGCCTGCGGCGAACAGCTGCACCGGGTTGGTGCCGATAGCACCGTTGCCGCCGAGGCTCTTGGGCGTCGTCAGCTTGACGTCGAGCACGCCGTCGTCGGATTTCGAGGTACCTTCGCGACCGCCGGTCGAGGTGGCGTGGCCGGCGTAGAGAATCTTGTCGGGGCTCACCGCAACTCCATGAAGAGGTACTTCAGCCGACCGATTCTGCTATGTCGTCGATTTGCGTGCTGAGCTCGAGCCAGCGCGCTTCCAGGCCCTCGATCTGCTCGCCGATCGCCTTCAGGCGGCGCCCGCTCTCGGCGAGCTGTGCCGGCTCGAGAGCGGGCGTCGCGAGCGTCGCTTCGAGTGCGTCGCGCTCGCCAAAGAGAACGCCGAGCTTGTTGTCGATGCGGTTGATCTCCTGGCGCAATGGCTTGGCCGCGTCGGTTCGCTGCTGGCGTGCCTGGGCAGCGACCTTGCGCTCGTCGCGCGATTTCGCCGGGCTCGCCTCGACGCGAGCCGCCGCGGCTTCGGGGCGCGCCGCGCGCGAGGCCGCCTTCGATTGATCGAGCAGCCAGCGTTGATAGTCGTCGAGGTCGCCATCGAAGGGCTTCAAGGCGCCGCCGGTGACGAGCCAGAACTCGTCGCACACTTCGCGCAGCAGGGCACGGTCGTGGCTGACGAGCATGACCGTGCCTTCGAACTCGTTGAGCGCCATGCTGAGCGCTTCGCGCGTTGTCAGGTCGAGGTGATTGGTCGGCTCGTCGAGCAGCAGGAAGTTGGGCCGCTGCCAGACCAGCATCGCCAGAACGAGGCGCGCTTTCTCGCCGCCAGAAAGCGTGCCCACCGCCTGTGTCGCCATTTCGCCGGTAAAGCGAAACGAGCCGAGGAAGTCGCGCAGCTCCTGCTCGCGCGCGGCCGGGCCGACGTCGCGGGCCAGCCGCACCATGTGCATCAGTGGCCCGTCGCCGGGGGAGAGCACGTCGAGCTCCTGCTGCGCGAAATAGCCGATCTTCAGCCCCTTGCCTTCGACGATCTCGCCGCTCAGCGGAACGAGGTCGCCGGCGATGGTCTTCACGAGCGTCGACTTGCCCTGGCCGTTGGCGCCGAGGATGCCGATTCGCTGGCCGGCCAGCACGGATCGATCGATGCCTTCGACGACGCGCTTCTGCGGGCCGCCCTCGGCCTCGTAGCCGCAGGCAACGCCGGCGAACGCGAGCATCGGGTTGGGCAGGTTCAGCGGCTCGCGGAATTCGAACTGGAAATCGGCACTGGTCAGTACCGGCGCCAGCTTTTCCATGCGCGCCAGCGCCTTGACGCGGCTTTGCGCCTGCTTGGCCTTGCTCGCCTTGGCCTTGAAGCGGTCGATGAACTTCTGCAGGTGCGCCATGCGCTCGCGCTGCTTCTCGTAGCTGGCGGCGGCCTGCGTCAGCCGGACCGAGCGCATCTCCTCGAAGGCCGTGTAGTTGCCGGTATAGCGCGTCAGCTTGGTCTCGTCGAGGTGCAGCGTCACGCCGGTGACGGCGTCGAGGAACTCGCGGTCGTGGCTGATCACGATCATCGTGCCGTCGTAGCGCTTCAGCCACGCCTCGAGCCAGACGAGCGCGTCGAGGTCGAGGTGGTTGGTCGGCTCGTCGAGCAGCATCAGGTCGGCCGGGCACATCAGGGCGCGGGCGAGTTGCAGGCGCATCCGCCAGCCGCCGGAAAAGTTGTTCACCGGGGCGTCGAGCTCGGGACTCTTGAAGCCGAGGCCGAGCAGCATCGCCTGGGCGCGCGGCCGCGCATCGAAGCCGCCGGCGTCGCTGATGGCGTGGTGGGCGTCGGCCATCGCGTGGCCGTCGTTGCTGGCCTCGGCCGCCAGCAGTGCGGCGTTCGCTGCGGCCAGCCGCGTGTCGCCGGCGAGGACGAAGTCGGTTGCGCCCTGATCGGTCTCGGGCATGTCCTGCGCCACTTCGGCGAGGCGCCAGCGTGGTGGCAGCGACACGTCACCGGCGTCCGCGGAGAGCCGTCCGGCGAGCAGCGAGAAAAGCGACGACTTGCCGGCGCCGTTGCGCCCGATCAGACCGACCTTCTCGCCCGGGTTGATGGTGACGCTGGTGCGATCGAGGACGAGCTTGACGCCGCGGCGAAGCGAAAGTTGACTGAGAACGAGCATGAGGGGATTTTCGCCGACGCGCGCGAAGACGCGCGTCGCTGTCGAGTACGACTCTTCAGCGGGCCAGTGCGCGCCGCTCGACCAGCACGACGCTGTCGTCACCGCCGCTGGTCTCGAGCCAAGCGCATTCGAGTCGAGCAAAGGCCGCCTCGAAGCCGCGGCGCTCGTGTCCGACCTCGATGACCATGACTCCGTCGGCACTCAGGTGCGCGGGCGCCTCGGCGACGATGCGGCGGATCAGGTCCATGCCGTCGGCACCGCCGGCAAGGGCCAGCGCCGGCTCGGCACGGAACTCGGCCGGCAATGCCGCCATGCTTGCGTCGGTGACGTAAGGCGGGTTGCAGAGGATCAGGTCGTAGGCGCCACGCAGGCCGGCGAACAGGTCGGACTCGATCACCTCGATGCGCTGGCCCAGGCCGTGCCGTGCGACGTTGATGCGGGCCAGCTCGAGAGCCCGCGCGCTGATGTCGGACGCCTCGACCTCGATCTCCGGATACGCCATCGCCGCGATTACGGCGAGGCTGCCGTTGCCAGTGCAGAGGTCGAGCACCCGCTTCGTGCGATCGGAGAGCCACGCGTCGAGCGTGCCCGTCTCGTCGCCGTCGACGAGCAACTCGGCGATGTAGGAACGCGGCACGATCGAACGGACATCGATCGTGAAGGGCACGTTCTGCAACCACGCCTCGCCGGTGAGGTAGGCCGCCGGCTGGCGCGTTGCGATGCGGCGCTCGACCAGGGCTTCGGCCCGCGCCGCGTCGTCGGCCGCGACGTCGCGCGCGCCGCGTGTCTCGAGTGCGTCGAGCGGCAGCCCGAGCGCCCAGGTGACCAGCCATGCGGCCTCGTCGAAGGCGTTGAGCGTGCCGTGACCGAACGAGACGCCGGCCTGTTTCAGGCGGGCGCTCTGCGCCTGCACGAGCTCGACCAGCGTCATGGGCGCAGCGTTGTCGCCGGCGAGACGCGGCCTCAGAACCGGCGAACGTTGGGCGAGATGCTCGTCACTTCCTCGGGCCGAACGTCGATCGTGATCTCGGTGAAGCTCGGCTGATCGTCGTTGTCTTCCTTCTTCGGGACGATCCGCGACACCGGCGACATGTCGTTCGACAGCCGCCACATCAGGTTCGTCGGCGAGTCGGCATAGGCCAGCCCTTCGTCGCGCGTGATGATGTTGGTGTTGATCATCCGGGCAAGATCCTGTTCGAAGGTCTGCGAGCCTTCGGCGAGCGATTTCTCCATCGCCTCCTTGATGCCGCCGAAATCGCCGCGCTCGATCAGCTCCTGGATCAGCTTTGTGTTCAACAGCACCTCGACCGCCGGCATGCGGCCGCCGGCGACGCTGCGCACGAGTCGTTGCGAGACGATGGCGCGCAAGCCGGCAGCGAGGTCGGCGAGCAGCGCCGGGCGCGCCTCGGGGGCGTAGAACGACAGGATCCGGCCGAGCGCGTGATAGCTGTTGTTGGCGTGCAGCGTCGACAGCACGAGGTGGCCCGAGAGCGCGTACGAGATCGCCGCCGTCATCGTTTCGCGATCGCGGATCTCGCCGATCATGATGAGATCCGGCGCCTGGCGCAGAGCTGTCTTCAGGCCGATCTGCAAGGTTTGGGTGTCGCGGCCGACCTCGCGCTGGTTGACCACCGACTTCTTGTTGTTGAAGAGGAACTCGATCGGATCCTCGATCGTCAGGATGTGGCCGGCCATCTGCTGGTTGCGTTGCTCGAGCATCGACGCCAAGGTCGTGCTCTTGCCGGCACCGGTCGCGCCCACCATCAGGATGAGGCCGCGCTTTTCGAGCACCAGGGTGCTGAGGATCGATGGGACGTTGAGACTCTCGAGCGTTGGGATCTCGAACGGAATGCAGCGAAAGACCGCGGCGATCGTGCCGCGCTGCTTGAAGCCGGAAAGACGAAAGCTGCCGACGCCCGACAGGCCGACGCCGACGTTGAGCTCGCCGGTGTCTTCGAGCTCTTCGAGCTGGCTCGGCGTCAGCAACTCGGCCAGCAGCTGGCGCGGCTGGGTGTGCGTCAAGGGCTGGTCGGAGAGCTGCAGCAGCTGGCCGTTGATCTTGATCAGGATCGGCGAGCTTGCCGACAAGTACACGTCCGATGCGCCCTTCTCCGACATCAGCCGCAGCACGCGCTCCATGTTGCCGCTACTCATTGGCGTTCCTTCAGCTTCGCAGCAGTTCGTTGATGCTTGTCTTGGCCCGTGTCTGCGCGTCGACGCGCTTGACGATGACCGCGCAGTAGAGACTGTGGCTGCCGTCGGCAGCGGGCAGGTTGCCG
Organism: Caldimonas sp.; assembly: GCA_039936375.1. Classification (GTDB taxonomy): domain Bacteria; phylum Pseudomonadota; class Gammaproteobacteria; order Burkholderiales; family Burkholderiaceae_C; genus Schlegelella_A. The sequence goes on from JBDTIO010000589.1 coordinate 12,913, forward strand.
CTCACCACCACCGACCCGGCGGGAATGCGGCCATAGCTCACCGTGCCGGTCGCCCGGTCATAGATCTTCGTGCTCTGGCTGATGTAGACACCCATCGAGACGACGGAATTCTCTTCGACGATGACGCCTTCGACGATTTCCGAGCGGGCGCCGATGAAGCAGTTGTCCTCGATGATGGTCGGGTTGGCCTGCATCGGCTCGAGCACGCCGCCGATGCCGACGCCGCCCGACAGATGCACGCCCTTGCCGATCTGCGCGCACGAGCCGACGGTGACCCAGGTATCGACCATCGTGCCCTCGTCGACGTAGGCGCCGATGTTGACGTAGCTCGGCATCAGGACAACGTTCTTCGCCAGGAATGCGCCGCGCCGCGCCACTGCCGGCGGCACCACGCGCACGCCGGCGGCGCGCATCGCGGCGTCGTCGGCTCCGGAAAATTTGGTTGCCACCTTGTCGTAGAAGGCCAGCTCGCCGGCATGCGTCAGCCGGTTCTCGCCGAGACGAAAGCTCAGCAGCACCGCCTTCTTCACCCACTGGTTGACGCTCCACTCGCCGACGCCGTGGCGTTCGGCGACGCGGATCTCGCCGGCATCGAGCCCGGCGATCACCTCGTCGACCGCAG
>JBDTIO010000590.1:0-4429 GCA_039936375.1 Caldimonas sp.
GTAAGGACTGCCATGCAGATCCAGGATCACCACGCCGCCGATGCTGTGGCGCCGGGCCCAACGACGTTTTCGGAATTGCGTGCCTGGATCAGGGCGACGCGGCCGCATACGCTGACGATCGGCATCAACCCGGTGCTCGTCGGTTGCGGCCTTGCCTGGAGGCAGACCGGCCACATCGACTTCGCGGTGATGCTGATGTCGATGCTCGGCGCCCTGCTCCTGCAGACCGGCACCAATCTCGACAACGACGTCAGCGATTTCGAGCGCGGCACCGACCGTGCCGGCCACCTCGGCCTGCGCGGGCGACCGCGCTTGGCCTGTTGACGCCACGCCAGGTGCGCACTGGTTCGCCGCTTTTGCAGCGCTGCGCCCGGCCCGGCATTCAATCCGCTGCTGGCGCAGACCGCCCGGTTCCAGGTGATGTTTTCGGTACTCCTGAGTCTGGGCATCGTGATTCCCTGAGCGAGCCGACTTGACGCCAGCCGGCAGGCCCCGGGTGCTCAGTACCGGCCGTGCTGCTTGACGACGTAGTTGACCAGCTCCGAAGCCTGCAACGACAGGCGCGTCTGGACCGCATGAACAGCATGGACGATGGCTGACATCACGGCGTAGAGGATGCGCGGGTGCGAGTCGATCAGGCTCTCCAGGGCATCGCGTCGCAACTCGAGCACCTGCGTCGACTCGTTCGCCACGAGCGACGCGTAACGCGGCGTGCCGTCGAGAAAGCCGAGCTCGTGCGCGAGCTCGCCAGGCCGCAAGGTCGTGAGCAGGGTTTCGTCGGGTGTGCCGGCGTGCTTCAGCACGGCGAGCGAACCGTCAACGACGACGAGCAAGCGGTCGTCGGCGACGCCCTCGGCGCCGACGACCTGGCGCGGCTCGAAAGCGCGCAAGCTGGTCAGCCCGGCCAGCACCTGAAGCTGCCCGGCCGAAAGGCCTCGGGCGATCGGGCTGGCGCGCAGGGCCTCGATGTGCAGGGGATTAGGCGTCGTCATCGTGTTCTCCTCGGTCGACGTGAGAGCAAGGCTCAATGGATGCCGCAGCGCGCGGCGGGGCGGGGTGCGTCTGCAACCCGAAGCGGACCTGCAGGTAGCAGAACTCGAGCCGTGCGGCGACCCAATCGTCGCTGCGCTCGAGAATGGTCGCCGCGGTGCACCAAGGAAGAAACTGCGGGTACGACTCCGCCCTCTCGAGCAGGTCGAACATGTCCTCGGCGCAGTAGGGGACGAGCACCGAACGGCTGAGTTCCAAGAGAGAGTTCCTCGTGCGACTTGACTTGATCTGGATCAGACGCGGCCCGCGGCGAACGCACACACTGGCATCTTCGACCCCGACCTTGCCCTGCCGGCGGAAAGGCCGTGCTGAGCCAAGTCAAGAAACGGCCAGATTTCCCTGAGGAACACGACATGCGCCTGACCTTTGCCTTTGCCTCTGCCGGTGCTGCCCTGGCCCTGTCCGGGCCGGCCTTCGCCGGCCCGGCCGATGACATCATTGCCAAGGAAAACTGCCACATCTGCCACAAGGCGAGCACGACGAAGATGGCGCCGTCGTGGGCATCGCTCGCCGAGAAATACAAGAGCGATCCCGGCGCCGAGACCATGCTCGTCAGTGTGCTGAAGACCGGCAAGACCCCCGACGGCAAGGAGCACAAGAAGATCGCGGCCAGCGACGCCGACCTGAAGGCCGTCGTCGACGTCGTGTTGTCGTCGAAATAGCGCCGTCGCGACGCTGCGCCGGAGCGACCCCGCATGGCCGATACCGACCGTCCCGGGCGCCTGCGCCGGCTCTTGCGCGCCTTGCTTTCGCCATCGGCACGCTGGCCGGTCGCCGCGCTGCTGTTCGCCGGCCTCGTCGTCGGTGCCGGCGCGGTGATCAGTACCCAGGTCGCGCTCGCCGTCACCGGAACCGACGAGTTCTGCGGCACGACGTGTCATTCGCACGCGCAGTTCGTCTACCCCGAGCACAAGCTGTCCTTTCACTACACAAACGCGCTTGGCGTGCGGGCGATGTGCGTCGACTGCCATGTCCCGCACTCGTATCCGGCCAAGCTGTTCTACAAGGCCCGGGTCGGCATCACCGATGCCTACGCCGAGTTGCGTGGAACGATCTCCACCCGGGCGAAGTTCGACAAGGAGCGTTGGCGCTTGGCCAACATCGTCTGGGACGAGATGCGCGCCAACAACTCCGCCAACTGCCGCAGCTGCCACGACCCGCTCGCTTGGGACAGCAAGAAGCAGCCCGAGGCCGCGGTGGAAGCGCACAAGATGTTCCTCGCCGGCAAGGCAACATGCATCGACTGCCATACCGGAGTCGCGCACAAGGATCCCGAGGAGCCCAAGCCGCCGGGGCCGGCCGCCAGCCAGCCTTAGAAGCGGTAGCGCATCGCCAGGCGCAGCACCTGCACGTTGTAGTGCGGCGGAAGTTCCCCGAAGGCCAGCAGGTTGGGAACCGTTCCGGGCATGACGCCGTCGAGTTGCCAGTCGCGGGCGTCGTAGTGCTCGTACCAGTAGGTGCCGGTGAGCGTCAGGTTGTCGCGCAGGCGCCAGGTCGCGAACAGCTTCAGGGTATCGCGCCCGGTGCTGGCGGTCGGAAACGGGGGGTTGAAGGCCCCGGTGTCGATGTTGACGTCGCTGCGCGTGCGCACGTATGACAGGTCGCCGCCGAGCTCGAGCTTGTCGGCGAGCGCAGTGTGGCGCACGCCGATGCCGATCACGTCGGCAGCGTCGTTGTTGCGACCCGCCCAGTCAGAGGTGGCAAACAGCTGGCTGCCGGCCTGGTTCGAGCGGATGCGGTCCGTATGGCCGAACGCCTGCAGGCGCGTCTTCGCGCCGATCGCCAGCGACGCGTCGGCACCGAGGCCGAGCGTGCGCGCCGTCGTCAGACCGATCGCCGAATCGGAGTAGTTGTCGTTCGACCAGTCGACGTCGAAACCGATGGCGACGCTTTCGCTGACGGTGTAGTCGGCGCGCCCACCGACGCTGTCGCGCAAGCGCCGTGCCATGTTGTACTGTCGCAGCAAGGGGTTCTCGGCCGGGTCGATCGAGGCGACGACGTGGTAGTCGCTCGGCGTGCGGTCGCCATGGCTGAGCTTGAGCGCCAGGGCGAGCTGGTGCACCGGCTGCGCGGAGAGGCGCGCGTAGACGACGACTTCATGCGTCGTGCCGACTTCCTGCAAGGTGCGCTGCATCGCGTCATAGTCGATCCCGGCACTGACCTTCAGGGTATGCGGCGCGCGATAGTCGGCGCCGAGCTTCACCTGATCGTGGGTGAAGCTGTAGGGCTGGTTCGTTTGCAGCGGGCCAACGAACATGTCGGCCGAGACCGAAGGATAGGCCGAGCTCGGTGTCCGGTTGTCGTGCTCGTCGTGCACATAGCTGGCATCGATTCGCACGCGCTCCGTCGGGCTGGCGCTCACCCGAACGTTGGCGTTGAGAGTGTCGACGCGCCCCTGCAGCGAAGTCGCCGGCAGGGCAGGAACAACGAGGTCGGCGATGAGCGTCGAAGCGAGGAATGGTGCGTTCTGGGTCATGCGGCCGAGAGCGAGATCGGCGCTGGCGCGAACGTTCGGCAAAACCTGGTAACCGAGCGTGGCGCGGACCTGATGGAATTCGTTGTCGGGCGGCAGCGCCAGCTGGCCGCTCGTCGCGCCGATCGCTCCAACGGTGAACGGATTCGTCCAGGTCAGCGCATCCTGGGAATTGCGGAACAGCGAGGCCTCGTAACCGAGCGTCGCCTGAAGTCGCCGTCCGCTGTACGTGCCCGAGACCTGGATCCGGTCGGTGGTCTGATCCAGCGGTGCAACCAGCTGCGCGGCATCGACCAGGGAGGAGCCCGAGGTGGGCTCAGTCCCTTCGCGCACCATATGGCGTACGCTCGCGCGCACCGTCCAGGCGTCGGCAGCCTGCCAGGCGCCGCCAAAATCAAGCCAGGAGCGCTTGTAGCCGATGTTGACCGGTTGCAGAGTCGACGCGAGCGGCATCGCACCGGTGGTTGCGGCCGGATACCCTGCGGGCAAGGTCAGCGTGCTGCCGCCGTTTCCGAGAAAGGGCGACATCGCATCTTCCGAGAGATGCCGCGGCAGCGCGTCGTCAGCCGCGTTCAGCCTGAAAAGACCCTCGCGCCCCGCGTCCGCGGAGACCGAGGCGGCGTCCTGCCCGAAGACGGTTGCCGCCGCGTCGGCGTAGGTGCCGTCGGGGTTGCGATAGCGAACGCTGCCGTTTCCGAGCAGGTAGCCGCCCTTGCGATCGAGGCCGCTGAAGTCGCCGAACCGGTTCGACGCTTCCGAGACGTACGTGGGCGCAACCTCGACCGTTCCACTCGTGCCTTGCTCGAAGGGGCACGACTCGCACTTCCACTGCGACGTGTCCACCGCGGCGGCCTCGTCGGGAGCGACGCCGCCCAGCATGCCGAGCGTACCGGCGAGCAGCCAGGT
>JBDTIO010000591.1:0-2524 GCA_039936375.1 Caldimonas sp.
AGTCTTGCAACGACGGCACGCTGTTTCCTGAGCTCCTCGTGCAGGGCCTCGACCTGGGACTTGAGGCCGGACTGCTTGTCTGCGTCGCGGGTCGTGCGCTCCTGAAATCGTCCGGCCAGGGCCCGAACTTCCCGGCGCCGCCGCCATTCGCCCAGGACGGCGACGGTTGTCGCCGAGCCGAATGCCGGCAGCGTGGCCCACAGCCATTGCATGGAGTTCATCACCGTCTCCCGAGATCCAGGCGGCAGGATGCTGTGCCCTGGACGCGAGATCAAGGCAATGCGTCACGAACGAGGCCCGAAGACGTGACAGGGAGGGCTGCGCGCACCTGGCAGGCATGCGCGGCCCGGCGACTCGCGGCCCTCATGTGCCGATCCGCGCGCCAGTCTCGGCCCCGCATGCCGCGATCACGACGTTGTCTGCGCCGTCGAGGGCCTGGGTCGTGATCGTGCTGACCAGCGACTTGCCGTCCGCAGCGAGCGTGATCGTGCGGGTCAGGCGCTGCTGGCCGGCCGGCGTGCCGTCCGCCAGGTAGCGCCAGAAGCGCAGATCGACGACGTACGCGCCGTCGCCGGTCTTGCGCCAGGTTCCCATCGCCACGCCCTTCGTGGCCGAGGGCTGGTTGTTGTCGGCGATGGCGGTGCCGCCCTCGTTGAACGTGGTCAGCCCGCGAAACGCGCCGAGCGGCGCGCTGCTGACGCAATCCTTCAGCGCCACGTTCGACTGCCACAGGCCGACGATCGGGTCCGGCGTGCTCGAGGCCTGCGCGTGGGCGTCGCCTCCGCCGCCGCAGGCCTGCATCAACAGGGCCATCATGCCGCTCGACAGCGTGAAGAGGGCGGCCGACTTGGGGGTAAATTGCTTCATGGAGTGCTCCGGGGACGTCACCGAAATTCGTGACGTCGCCACTGTCGGATTCGCGCTTTCCCCTGTCTTGAATCACCTTGAACCATTCATGAACCTGCGTGAAATGCTCTGATGCGCGAGTACCGATTCCATGAATTCGTGCTCCAGGTCGAGTCGCGCAGCCTTCTGGGCGCCGACGGCCGGGCGGTGGAGCTCACGCCGCGACTCTTCGATGCGCTGCTCTATCTCGTCGAGCGCCCCGGCGAGCTGCTCGACAAGGACCGGCTCCTGACCGAGCTCTGGCCCGGACTGGTGGTCGAGGAAAACAACCTCAGCCAGAGCGTCTCGGCGCTGCGCCGGGCGCTCGGCGACGACGCCCACCGCTCCCGCTTCGTCCAGACGGTGCCGAGGCGCGGCTTTCGCTTCGTCGCGCCGGTGACGGTGGTCGACACGGCGGACGAGCGCGCGGCCGCGTTCGCAGCGTCGGCCCGTGAGTCGCCGGCCGAAGTCGCCGCGCCAGCGCTCGCCCCGGTCGTCGCGGTCACGCCCGAGTCGCATCCGGCGACACGGCGGACGGTCGCGATCGCGCTCGGCGCCGGCGTGCTGGTCGCAGCTGCCGCCGGGAGCGCGGCCTGGCGCTGGTGGCCGCCGCGCAAGCCCGCGCCTTCGGGTCGATCGAGCACCCTGGCCGTCCTGCCGTTCAAGCCGATCGTCACCGGCTCCGGCGACGAACTGCTGGAGATCGGGATGGCGGAGAGCCTCGTCGCGCGTCTCTCCAACCTGCCCGGCGTGGCGGTGCGGTCGGTCGGCTCGGTGCGCCGCTATCGCGGCGCCGACCAGGACCCGATCGCCGCCGCTCAGGAGCTGAACGTCACCTGGGTCGTCGACGGATCGATCCAGCGCCTCGGGTCGCGGGTGCGCGTCACCGCCCGGCTGCTGAACACCGCGAGCGGCGAGGCGGCGTGGAGCGGCAAGTTCGACGAGGACTACACCGGCATGTTCGACCTGCAGGACTCGATCTCGACGAAGGTCGCGCAAGTCCTCGCGCCGCACCTCGAGCGTGGCTACCGGCAGCGGCTCGCAGGCGCCGGCGGCACGCGCCAGCTCGACGCCTACCAGCTCTACCTCGCGGCGCGCCAGAACGCCCAGGGCATCAAGGCGCCCGGACTGCTGAAGAGCATCGATCTCTATCGCCAGGCACTCGCGCTCGACCCGTCGTACGCGCAGGCCTGGAGCGGGCTGGGCGAGTCGTACCGGCGCATGGTGTTCGGCGCCGACGGCGAGCCGAAGGTCGTTCTCGCCGAAGCACGGCTCGCCTGCGACCGAGCCGTGCAGCTCGACCCGGAGCTCGCCGAGGGCCACGCCGGCGTCGGCTGGAACCGGTTCTGGTACGACTGGGACTGGAGCGGCGCGGCGGCGGCGTTCGAGCGTGCGCTGAGCCTGAACGCAAGCGAGGCCAACGCCCATTTCGGCTACTCCCAGCTGCTCGAGGCGCTCGGGCGCGACGGCGAAGCGCTCGAGCACCTGCGAGAGGCCCGCGAGAGCGATCCGATGTCGCTCATCCTGCTGACGCTCGAGAGCGGGTCGCTGGTCGGTGCCGGCCGGGTGGCCGAAGCGCGCCAGCGCCTGCAGCAGCTGCGAATAGCCGAGATGGGCATTCGCCTCGCTGGCATTGAGC
>JBDTIO010000592.1:0-11801 GCA_039936375.1 Caldimonas sp.
ACCTCGAGCGCGGCCGTGTGGATGACGGCGAGGACGGATTCCGGGATCTTGAACCGCCCTTTGCCGGTCATGGCGTCAGCCGCCTGCCACCTGCGTGCTGCGCAGGCGGATGTGCAGCTCGCGCAGCTGCTTCTCGTCGACCGGGCCGGGCGCGTTGGTGAGCAGATCCTGCGCGCGCTGCGTCTTCGGGAAGGCGATGACGTCGCGCAGCGACTCGGCCCGAACCAGCAACATCACGAAGCGGTCGAGACCGATGGCGATGCCGCCATGCGGCGGCGCGCCGTACTGCAGCGCGTCGAGCAGGAAGCCGAACTTGGCCTGCGCTTCTTCGGCATCGATCTTCAACGCGCGAAAGACCTTGCTCTGCACGTCTTCCTTGTGAATCCGCACCGAGCCGCCGCCGAGCTCGACGCCGTTCAGCACCACGTCGTAGGCCTTGGCAACGCAGCGGCCGGGCTCGGTTTCGAGCCAGTCCTCGTGGCCGTCCTTCGGCGCGGTGAACGGGTGGTGCACGGCGTTCCAGCGGCCGGCCGCGTCGTCGTACTCGAACATCGGGAAGTCGACGACCCAGAGCGGCTCCCATTCGCCTTGCACCAAGCCGCGGGCCTTGCCGAATTCGCTATGCCCGACCTTGACGCGCAAGGCGCCGAGCGCATCGTTGACGACCGAGCCCTTGTCGGCGCCGAAGAAGATGAGATCGCCGTCCTGGGCGCCGGTGCGCTTCAGGACTTCGGCGAGCGCCACGTCGTGCAGGTTCTTGACGACCGGCGACTGCAGACCCTCGCGGCCTTTCGACATGTCGTTGACCTTGATCCAGGCCAGGCCCTTGGCGCCGTAGATCTTCACGAACTCCGTGTAGGCGTCGATCTCGCCGCGCGTCATCTCGCCACCACCCGGAACGCGAAGCGCGGCGACGCGGCCGCCTTTCATCTTCGCCGGCGTCGAGAAGACCTTGAAGTCGACGTCGGCCATCACGCCGGTGAGCTCGGTCAGCTCGAGCTTGACGCGCAGGTCGGGCTTGTCGGAGCCATAGCGGCGCATCGCCTCGGTGTAGGTCATCACCGGAAACGGCGGCAGCTCGACGCCGATCGCATGCTGCACGGTGCTCTTGATCATGCTTTCGAACATCGTCCGGATCTCGACCTCGTCGAGAAACGAGGTCTCGATGTCGATCTGCGTGAACTCGGGCTGGCGGTCGGCACGCAGGTCTTCGTCGCGGAAGCACTTCGTGATCTGGTAGTAGCGGTCGAAGCCCGCCACCATCAGCAGCTGCTTGAAGAGCTGGGGGCTTTGCGGCAGCGCGAAGAACATGCCGTCGTGGACGCGGCTCGGTACGAGGTAGTCGCGGGCGCCCTCGGGCGTGCTCTTGGTGAGCATCGGCGTCTCGATGTCGATGAAGCCGTTGGCGTCGAGGAACTTCCTCACCTCCATCGCCACGCGATAGCGCAGCAGCATGTTGCGCTGCATCTGCGGCCGGCGCAGATCGAGCACGCGGTGCGTCAGGCGCGTTGTCTCGGAGAGGTTTTCCTCGTCGAGCTGGAACGGCGGCGTCACGCTCGGGTTCAGCACCTCGAGCTCGTGGCAGAGCACCTCGATCTTGCCGCTGGTGAGGTTGGCGTTGTCGGTGCCGCCCGGGCGAGCGCGCACGAGCCCGGTCACCTTCAGGCAGAACTCGTTGCGCACTTCCTCGGCGACGCTGAAGGTCGCGGCGCGGTCGGGATCACAGACGATCTGGACCAGGCCTTCGCGGTCGCGCAGGTCGATGAAGATCACCCCGCCATGGTCGCGGCGACGGTGCGCCCAGCCCATCAGCGTCACCGTCTGGCCGAGGAGCGCTTCGCTCACCAGGCCGCAATACGTCGTTCTCATCACATCACTCCATGCATTCGTCTTGAGGATCGCGAAGCGCCGCCGTGGCAGGGCTTCGCCGCCGAACGGCACTGACCAGCGCAGGCTGCGCGTTCGTTCAGGCTGAGCGCTCGCCGATCGCTCAGCCGATCGAATTTCGCAGCGGTAGCGGGGTTCGCTCGAGCACGATCGGCGGCGCGACGACGCCCATCGAGATCACGTACTTGAGCGCGTCGTCGACGCTCATCGCCAGGGGGATCACATCGGCCCGCGGCAGCATCAGGAAAAAACCCGAGGTCGGATTCGGCGTGGTCGGCACGTAGATGCTGAGGTAGTCGCCGATCAGGTGATGCGCCGCCTCGCCGCCCGGCTTGCCGGTGACGAAAGCGATCGTCCAGGCACGTTCGCGCGGGTACTGCACCAGAACGGCCTCGCGAAAGGCGTTGCCGCTGCTGGAAAACAGCGTATCCGAGACCTGCTGCACCGAGCTGTAGATCGACTTGACGATCGGAATGCGATTGAGCAGGCGGTGGCCCTGGCGGAGGGCCCACTGACCGACGACATTGGTCGCAAAGATGCCCGTGACGAGCAGACCGATCAGCATGACGATGACGCCAAGCCCCGGGATCTTGCGCAGCAACTCGATGAAGTTGTGCGAACCCTCGGGCAGCACCGCCTGCGAGCCGTTCAGCAGCCAGACGAACACGCCGTCGAGCACGCCGAGCACCGCCTGCAGCACCCAGATGGTCACGGCGAGCGGCAGCCAGACGAGCAGGCCGGCCAGGAGGTATTTCTTCACGTGGGGGGTGGGCCGTCAGCTGCCTGTCTTGCCGGAAGGCGCCGGTGCAGGCGCGGCCGGTGCCGGGCTTGCCGCTGCCGCTGGCGCCGGCGTCGCCGCGGGTGCGCCTTCGGCCTTCTTGGTGCTTTCGCCGCTCTTCGCATCGCCCGACGACGCGGGCTCACCGCTCTTGGATTCGGCCGCCTTTTCGGTGCCTTTCCCGTCGGCCTTGTCGGCCGCCTTGTCGCCATCGGCACCTTCGGCGGCCGTCTTGCCTGACTTGTTGTCGCCGCGAAAGTCGGTCACGTACCAGCCGGAACCCTTCAGTTGAAAGCCGGCGGCCGTGACCTGTTTGACGTAGGTCGGCTGGCCGCACGCCGGACAGACCGTGAGCACCGGGTCGGAGAGTTTCTGCAGGGCATCCTGCGCGTGGCCGCAGTTCGAGCAGCGATAGGCATAGATCGGCATCGCGGGCCCCTTCAGGGGTCGTCAAGACAACCCGACAGTATAAATCTCGCGTTGGCCGGGGGCACACCCGCCTGCCGCTGGTGCGAGCCTGCCGCTAATGAAAGCGCAGGAAGCTCGCCCATTGGACGAGGAACAGGCCGATGACGAAGCCGACCGCCACGATGATCACCGCCGTCAGCAGGCGATTGGTGCGCCGCTGTTCGGCCAGCAAGGCCTCGAGCGCGCGCTGCTGCCCGGTCGGCGGCGATTGAAGGGCGGTATGGATCAGGCGCGGCAACTGCGGCAGAAGGTGCACGTAGCGCGGCGCCTCCTTCTTCAGCTGCGCGAGCAGGCCGGGCCAGCCCACCTGCTCCTGCATCCAGCGCTCGAGAAAAGGCTTCGCGGTGCTCCACAGGTCGAGCTCCGGATCGAGCTCGCGTCCCAGGCCCTCGACGTTGAGCAGCGTCTTTTGCAACAGCACCAGTTGCGGCTGGATCTCGACGTTGAATCGACGCGAGGTCTGTAACAGGCGCAGCAGCACCTGACCAAGCGAAATGTCCTTCAACGGCCGGTCGAACTGCGGCTCGCAGACGGCTCGGATCGCTCCTTCGAGCTCGTCGATGCGAGTCGCCGGCGGCACCCAGCCACTCTCGACGTGCAGCTCGGCGACACGCTTGTAGTCGCGATGGAAAAAAGCGATGAAGTTCTGTGCCAGGTAGTCCTTGTCGACCTGGGTCAGCGTGCCGACGATACCGAAATCGAGCGAGATGTAGCGGCCGAAGGTCGCCGGCGCGATCGACACCTGGATGTTTCCGGGGTGCATGTCGGCGTGGAAGAAGCCGTCGCGAAAGACCTGCGTGAAGAAGATCGTCACGCCGTCGCGGGCCAGCTTGGCGATGTCGACACCGGCGTCGCGCAGGCGCTGCACTTGGCTGATCGGCACGCCGTCCATGCGCTCCATGACGATGACGTCGGTGGTGCAGAGATCCCACACCATCTCGGGCACGAGCACCAGGCCGAGGCCCAGCATGTTGCGGCGCAGTTGCGCCGCGTTGGCGGCCTCGCGCACAAGATCGAGCTCGTCGTGCAGGTAGTTGTCAAACTCGGCGACGACCTGGCGCGGTTTCAGTCGTTTGCCATCGGCGAACAGGCGTTCGACCCAGCGCGCCAGCTGGCGCATGAGAACGATGTCGTCCTCGATCGCCGCCAGCATGCCCGGCCGAAGCACCTTGACCGCGACTTCGCGGCCGTCCTTGAGGACCGCGAAATGAACCTGCGCGATCGACGCGCTCGCCACCGGCGCGGCATCGAAGGTCGAGAAGATCGCGTCGATCGGCTTGCCGAAGGCCCGCTCGACGATGGCGCGCGCGACGGCATCGGGAAACGGCGGCACGCGATCCTGCAGCTTGGCGAGCTCATCGGCGATATCAGGCGGCAGCAGGTCGCGCCGCGTCGACAACACTTGGCCGAACTTGACGAAGATCGGCCCGAGATGCTCGAGCCCGAGACGAAGGCGCTCGCCGCGCGGAGTCGACAGCGACCGACCGAAAGTGAGAACCGAAACGAAGCGGCGAACCCAACGCTGACGAAAGCTCGACAGCGCCAGCTCGTCGAGACCGAAGCGAAAAACCGTGACCCAGATGACGACGATCCGGGCGATGTGCCTCATCGTCGCGGCGGCTCCGCGGCCGGCCGCTGGTTGCGCGGCTCGCCACGTCGCGCGAACTCGTCGAGCTTCCTCGCGCCCTCGCGCAACGCTTTGGCCACAGCGCTGCCGAAGCGCGCGATCTCTCGCGCAGGTGCGTCGCCGACGATGCGCGCGAGGTCTTCCTGCACGTCCCAGCGAAGGTTCTCGATCAGCCAGTTGACGTCGCCGGCGAAGGCGGCGTCGCCATCGACGCTGATCGACGGCCGCTCGCCGGCGATCAGCTTGGCCAAGGCCAGCGCCGGATTCGGGACGGCGACGCCGACACGCAGATCAGGGCTCATCGGCCCGGGCTCGTCGAGCCACTCGACGAGCCCGGGTGGTGTGATACGGAAGACAAGGGGCGCTGGCGCCGGCAGCATCGCCGGCCAGCCTTCGAACTCGATGCGGATCGTTTTCGCGGCGTGCGCGCGCAGCCGTTCCATGGCCTGGGGTTCGGCGGCGATGACGTGATTGACGAGGAGCACGATCCGCTCCATCACCGATTTTTCCGCGAGCGTTTTCATCGTCTCGAACATGCGCCGATTGTAGGCGGCGGTCATCGGGGCGCGGGGCCATCCAAGCGTCGCCCGCGATCCCGGACAATGTGGCGACGAGTCCGCAATGAAAGTCATCCCCACCCCCATCGAGGGCGTCCTCCTCATCGAGCCGAAGGTTTTCGGCGATGCCCGCGGCTTCTTTCTCGAGAGCTTCAACGACGCGGCTTTCGCGGTCGCCACCGGCCAGCGCGTCGCCTTCGTCCAGGACAATCACTCGCGTTCCGCACGCGGCGTTCTGCGCGGGCTGCATTGGCAGGAGCCGCCGCATGCGCAAGGCAAGCTCGTTCGCGTCACGAGTGGCACGGTATTCGACGTGGCAATCGATCTTCGACCTGCGTCACCGACCTTCGGGCGCTGGTTCGGCGGCGAGCTGAGCGGCGACAACCACCGCCAGCTCTGGATTCCGGCCGGCCTCGCACACGGGTTTCTGGTGCTCAGCGAATCGGCCGACTTCCTCTACAAGACCACCGACTACTACGCACCGATGACGGAGCGCACGATCCGCTGGGACGATCCCGAGCTGGCGGTGAACTGGCCCGACCTCGGCACCGCGCCGCTGGTCTCGACGAAAGATGCGGCGGCGATCTCGTTCGCCGCGTTTCGGGCCGGCAAACGCTGAGCCTCAGCGGCCCGACTCGAGCTGGCGCGGCGGCGTGTATTGGTTGGCACGGGCCAGCGCGAGATAGCGCGAGGCCTCGACGTCGCGCCGGTCGACGTTCCTGAAGTACAGGCTCAACCGATAGGCAGCAATGCCGTTGCCGAGATTTGCCGCGAAGATCATCCAGCGGCCATAGTCGGTGCGCTCGATCAGCGCGCCGCCCGCGCTCGGCGGCGTCAACGTCTCGGCGATGCGCAGCGCCGCGTACTTGTCGCCCTGCAGCGCGTGGCGGATGTCTTCGACGACGCGGGGCGGCTGGTTGGCAGTGAGCTTGGCCACATCGAGTTCGAGACGCGCCGTGCGCGCGGCGCTAAGCACGGTCTCCAGGTCCTTGAGGCGCAGGCGCGCGATGTCGGCATCGTCGCCGTCGGGCGTTTTCTGCAGCAGCGCGCGCAGACGGTTAGCCGCCTCTTCGGGCGAGTCGATCGCGCGCACGACGGCGAGCTCGCTGCCTGCCGGCGTCGACGGCGTCGTGGCCGGCGTCGCCGAGGCCGAGGCCGATGCCGCCGATGGCGACCATGCCGGATCGCCGCTGACGTTCGAGGCGAGCTCGGGCTGCTGTGCGTTTTGTCCGAAGACACGAACGATCGTGGGAATCGCGTTGACCCGGCTGGCCACTTTCGCGCGCACGCTCTCGAGCGTGAGCAGGATCGAGCGGTCGGGCGGCGAGCTCGTCAGCTCGGCGACCAGCACTTCGGCGAACAGCGTGTCTTTCTGCGGATCGTTGGGCGCGAAGGCGCGCTTGCCCGGGCCGGTGGCGAAGGCCACGTGACAGCCTTCGGGCGGCAAGGTCTGGTTGTAGCCTTCGCCCGGCGAGCGCGGCCGGTCGGGAGTACGACAGGCATCGACCATGATCACGGTCGCGGCCGGCCCGACCGGGCGCTTCAACTTCGTGAAGATCTCCTTCTCGAGCGAGATGCAGGTCTTCGACAGCTGCGCCGGCACCGCGTTCAGATCGCTGCCGGCGGGCACCAGGAAATTCTCGGCATTCGATTGAAAGCCGTGGCCGACGAAATAGAACACCGCCGGCATCCCGGGGTCCGCCGCCACGGCGCGCTGCATCTTGTTGACCTCGGTCTGCACCTGCGCCACCGGCACGTCGTGAAACGTCACGACCTCGAAGCCGAAGCGCCTGAGCTGGGTTTCGAGATCGCGAATGCACTTTTCGGCCGGCGGCAAATCCTCTTCGGCCGGGTCGTACGAGGTGTTGCCGACCAGGAGCGCGTAGCCCTTCCTTGCCGTCTGCGCCCGCAAGGCCGACGGCAACGCCAGCACCGACAAGAAAGCGAGCGCGGATTGCAGCAGCCCGCGCCGGCCGGCAACCCGCGCCACGAAACAATCGTCAGTGGCCACAGCTCAGGTCGGCGCCGGCCGGCGGCGTGCAGGATTCGGGCGCCTTTGCAGGCTCGATGATGTCGACCGCCGGCGGCGCCAGGCCCGTCTCGAAGACAAGACCGCGCTGCAACTGCTTCCTGATGTTCTCCTTGCCGAATCCCGAAAGCAGCGCTTCCAGCATCGCTCGACGGAACGGCTCTTGCGCATCGCTCACGGCTTGCAGGTATTCCTTGAAGCGGATGTCGTCGAAGCGACTCTGCGAGACGGAAAGAATGCGAACGGTCAACGGGCCGCCCAAGGGCCCGATCGGCGTCGGCGAAACCGAGTAGTCGATCGCGTCGGGGCCCGTCAGCGCGATGCCGGTGACGGTGACCGGTTTCGCGTCGCCGGGACCGGGCGTGCCAACCGAGCCGACCGCTCCGCTCGCGTCAACGCCGACCGTATCGCCGGGCAGCACGCCGGTGACGCCGGCGCCTGTCGTGTTGAGGCCGACCGCCGTGCTGCCGTTGTCGGCGCGATTGACGGCGGTGATGCCCGTCGCCTGTACCGCGAGCGCGGCGATCGTCGCGGTGGCGTTGCTCGCGTTGGTCAGCGTGTAGTTGGTCGCATCGGTGCCGCCGAGCGACAGGCCGCCGACGGTCACCGGCTTGGCCACGCCGACGTTCTTGTCGGCGATCGAGCCGGTCGCGCCCGTCGACACGAGCGAGATGTTGTCGCCGGCGATCGTGCCGTTGAGGGTCGCCGCGCTGGTGTTGAGGCCAACCACGGTCGTTCCGTCGTAGGTGCGATCGACGCCCGTGATGCCGGTCGAGGTGATGCCGAGCGGCGTGATGCCGACCGTCGCGCCGCTCGCGTCGGTGACCGTGTAGTTGCCGGCGTCGGCGCCGCCCAGAGCGACGCCGCCGATCGCGACCGCCTTGCCGGTTCCGACGTTCTTGTCGGCCATCGTTCCCGTGGTGCCGGCCGCGGCCAGCGTCACGACGTCGCTGCCGAGCACGCCGGTCAGCGCGCCGCCCGCGCCATTGACGGCGACCGTCGTCGTGCCGTTGTAGACCCGGTTGACGCCGGCCAGTCCATGCGAGGTGATGGGCCGCGGCGTGATGGTTGACGTGGCGCCGCTGGCATCGGTCACGGTGTAGTTGCCGGCATCGACCCCACCGAGTGTGAGACCGCTCACCGTGACGGCCTTGTTGACGCCGACGTTCTTGTTCGCCAGCGTTCCTGTGGCACCCGCGGTGACGAGGTTGACGGTATCGCCGGCAACCGTGCCGGCGAGCCCGGCTCCCGCCGCGTTGAGCGCCACCAGCGTCGTCGCGTCGTAGACGCGGTCGACACCGTCGATGCCGGTCGCCGTGATCGCCTTGGCGGTGATCTGCGAGATCGCATTGCCCGGCGTTCCGGCCACGTGCGGGCCGGCGGCCCGCGTGTAGCCGGCGAACTGCAGCCCGAAAAGCTCGGCGCCGTTCTGGGTCTGCGAGAACGCCTGCGTGTTGTTGCTCACGCCGGCCGTCAGACCCTTGTTGACGCCGGCGTTCTTGTCGGTGAAGACGCCGTTGCCGCTCATCGTGTACGCGCCCAATGTGAGGCCGCCCGGCGGGCCGCCACTGAGTGTGCCGATCGCGGCCGCACCGGTCTGTGTGTACGCGAAATTCGGCGTGCCGTCGTAGACCTTCGAGATCGGCGGATCGTCGGCGTTCGGTGCCGTGATCGTGCCGGTCTGGTTCGTGAAGAGGCTGTTACCCGTGGCCGGCGTCACGCCGGAATAGCCACCGTAGACGACGTTGTTGATGGCGCTGGCCGCGGCGCCGAACGTCAGGGTGCCGAAGACGTCCTGCGTGAAATCGCTCGAGTGGATCGCGAAGCGTCCGCCCGCAGGAATGTTGAACGGGATGTTGGTGAAGTTCTGGAAGCCGGCGCCGGTGATGTCGACGTTGGCACCGCCGATCGTGTTGCCGAGGGAGAACACGCCGCCGAGCACAGCCAGCGTGACGTTGCCGGTGGCCGTGCCGCTCGCCGACAAGGTGCTGTCCGACACGAGGTTGACGTTGCCGGCGATGTTGAAGTTCGTAAGGGCCAGCGAGTTCGCCGGGTTGGTGAGCGTCACATCGCCACTGCCCGTGGTGGTGAGGTTGAAGGTGCCCTCGCCAGCGCCGAGGGTGAGTGCACCGAGCGCACCGCCCGGCTGGGTGACGTTGGTGTTGACCGCCGTCAGGGTGAAGCCGCCGACCGTGCCGCTGACGCCGAGCGGAACGCCCGGATTGTTGGCGACATTGATGGACGCGCCTCCGGCATTGATGGCGAGCGTGCCGATCTTGTTGTTGGCGAAGCCAAGAGCAACGCTGCTCGGCACGATTCCCCCGGGCGCGGCGTCGATCGTCAGCGAGCCGGCATTGACGACGCCGACACCGGCCGCGTCTTGCTGGATGGTCGGGACGACATTTCCGAAGAAGGTCGTCAGCACAGACATCGTCGTCCCCGTGGTCGGCGCGTCGAGGTTGATCGTCGTTCCTGTCAGCGTCATCGTGTTGGCGTTGATGGCGCCATTGACGTTGATCGTCGATTGGGTAAACCCCGATCCGCTGAGCGCCATCGTGTTCGAGCTGAGCGACCCGGTGGCGCCGACGGTGATAGTAGGCGCCGAAAGCGTGATCGATGCCAGCGAGCTGACGGCCGCGTTGCTCGTGATGCTGTTCGAGGTCGTCGCCGCCAGCGAAGCGTTGTTGAGCGTCACCGGCGCGCCCATGGTGATGTCCGCGGCCGAAAGCGTCAGGGTCGAAGCGCTGCCGCCGGCCGCTACGGTCAGGGGCGAAGTCACATTGATGAAGCGCCCGGCGCCCAGGGTCACGTCGCCGGTGTCGAGCAAGGTCGCAACGGTCGTCGCCTTGATCTGGCTGTTGATCGCCGGGAAGTCGGTGGCAAGCAAGGTACGGCTCGACAGGTCGTCGCCCGGCGTGCCGTCGACGTCGGCGACGTTGCCGATCGTGATCGACAGCGGGTCGAGCAGGAGCTGGCCGATCGTGCCCTTGGGCGCGCGCAGATCGGCGCCGCCTTCGAAATCGAGCGCGCCCTTGCCCGACACCTCTGCCTGACCGCCGTTGCCGCCTTGCACTCCGCCGCGCGCGTTGAGTTGCCCGGCGTAGGTCGTGGTGTTGTCGGACCAGACGACGACGTTGCCCCCGTCGCCCTTCGTCGTCGCGCTCGCATCGAGGACCACGCCGCTGCCGACATAGGTGTTGGTCGCGTTTTGCTCCGTCCCTTCGCCGTGTCGGTTGCCGCCGACGAGGATCGTTCCGCCGCCTGTCGCACCCGAGGCGTCCAGGTGCGCCGAGCCGGTCAGCCCGATGCGGTCGCCGAGCAGCTTGATCGTGCCGCCCTGGGCTGTAGCGCCGCCCGAGGCATCGAGCTGGCCGTCGACCATGACAACGCCGCTCGACCCGCCCGACAGCAGGATCTGGCCATCGCGCTGCTCGATGCTGCGTGCCCGCACCACGCCGCCCACTTGCATCACCGTGCGCACAGCGGCGTCAGTGGCCGCCGCGGCGAGTTGCACAGCGCCACCATCGGCCGTGATCTTTCCCGACTGCGCGAGCTGTGCGTTCACCGCTGCCGCCGGCACGCTGATGCTGAGCAGACCCGAGCCCGTGGGATCGACATTGACGGCGTTGCCGGCGACCAGCGCCGTAGTACCGCCCGGCGTCGCGATCGAGCCGGAATTTGCAACCAGCGGCGCGGCCAGGATCACGTACCCGCCCGGAGCGGCGACGATGTTGCCGGCGTTGCTCACCGCTCCCGAAGACGTGCTGCCTCCCGAGAGACGGAGGTTACCCAGCATGAACTGGTCGGGATCGACGGTCAGCGACGTCGCGAGCAGGCTGCCGACGCTCACTTGCACGCCCGGCGCGAAGTACACGCCGTTGGCGTTTTCGAGGTACACGTGACCGTTCGCGATGAGCGAGCCGAAGATGTTGCTCGGGTCATTGCCGGTCACCCGATTGAGCGCGACCGAGCTGCTCGACGGCTGCACGAAGCGCACTGAATTGGCGGCGCCGATCGAAAAGCTCTGCCAGTCGGCGACGAGCCGCTGGCTCGACTGATTGACCGTCATCTCGGCGCCGTTGGCGCTGATGCTGCCGCTGCCCTTGACGACGGTGCCTCCGGTCGGCAGCGTCGAGGCCGCAGCAGCGAGACTGGTCCGCGGCGCGTAGCCCGTCAACGCCGCGCCGCTGCCCGGCAATCCTTGCGCTTGCAGCGCGAGCGACGCGGCCGCCAGGCCGATGCCGATCGCTGCCTTCGTTGCGATGCCGCGGCTCTCTCCCGAGGCCGACTTGCCGGAGGTAGCGACCGTCTCGGCGACGGCGACGCAAAAGCCGAGCTTGCGGCTGAAGACGAGTCGGTGTGATTGCTTGTTCATGGTGGTGTCGCGTCGAATCAGAATTGCTGGCTGACGAGCACGTAGAGGCGCACCCGGCTGTCGTCGCTCTGCGCCTTCAG
>JBDTIO010000593.1:0-3545 GCA_039936375.1 Caldimonas sp.
TGACGACGAGCGCAGATGAATTCGGCCTGCTCGAGACACGGGAAATCGTCCTGCACGCGGCTTCCGTGGACACCTGACGGCTGGCCATGTCCGTCGATGTGCGCAATCGCCTGCAGCCGGCACTGCTCGACCGGCTGACCGACGACAACCCCGACGATCACAACGAAGCCGAGTCGGGTCGCGTCATGTCGAAGACGCAGTTGCGGCAAGCCGTGCTTCGCGACCTCGGCGCTCTGTTCAATTCGGTACAGCCGCTGGGTGCGGAGGCCGACGCGTACCCCCTGCTCGCCGAAAGCGTCCTCAACTTCGGCCTTCCTCCGCTCTCCGGCCAGCTCGCTTCCAAACTCGACGTGAGCGTACTGGAGCGCGCCATTCGCCAAGCCGTGATCCGTTTCGAGCCGCGCATCCTGCCGGACACTCTTCAGGTGCAGGCGCGGGCTTCGGCGAGCGTTCTCGACACTCACAACGTCATCGAGTTCGAGATACGCGGCCACCTCTGGTCGCAGCCCGTGCCGCTCGAGATCCTCTTGAGAACCCAGCTTGATCTCGAGGCCGGGCAGGTCCAGGTGCGCGACCTGGCGGCCCCGAAGACTGCCAATGCCCGGTAAAGAGAACGTCCGGCCGGCAAGCGATCCCGCACGGGAAGGCTGACACGTCGTCGATGGATCCGCGCCTCTTGCGTCTCTACAGCGACGAGCTGTCTCACCTGCGGGAGGTCGGTGCCGAATTCGCGCGCGAATTCCCGAAGATTGCGTCTCGACTCGGCATCGAGGGCATGGAGGTCACCGATCCCTACGTCGAACGGCTGCTCGAGGGCTTCGCGTTTCTGACTGCCCGTGTGCAGCTCAAGCTCGAGGCCGAGCATCCGCGCCTGATCGCCCATCTGCTCGAAGCGACCTATCCGAATTTTCTCGCCCCCGTGCCATCGATGATGGTGGTGCGACTGGCGGTCGACCCGGCCGATCCCAACCTGGTCAAGGGCTATGTCCTGCCTCGCGGCAGCGCCCTGCGTTCGGAGGTCGCGCGTGGGCAGGACACGCACTGCGAGTTCACGACCGCGCAGGAAGTGACCCTGTGGCCGATCGAGCTGACCAGCGTGCAGTACTTCAGCCATGCGCCCGACCTTGCCGCGGCGAAGTTGCCGCAACTGCTCGGTATGCGCGGCGGACTGCGCATTCGCCTGCGCTGCGGCGGCGGCGTCAGGTTCAACCAGCTTGGCCTCGACCGTCTTGCCTTTTACATCAGCGCGCCCGATGACGTCGCGTTTCGCTTGCACGAACTCGTTCTCGGATCGGCCAATGGAACCCTGGTTCGCGCCCACCCGTCGCCGGCGAGCGCCGCGCAGTGGCGTGGCGATGACAGCGTCCGCGCCCTCGGCTTTGCCGCCGAAGAAGCGCTGTTGCCCGATTCGTTGCGGGCCTTTTCCGGCTACCGGCTAGTCCAGGAGGTCGCGGCGATGCCGCAGCGGCTTCTCTTTTTCGAGATCGTCGACTTGGCGCCTCGTCTCGCCAACGTTGCCAGTGACGAAGCCGAACTCGTCGTCCTGTTCAAACGCGGCGACCCCGGGCTGGAGGCGCTGGTCGACGCCGCCAGCCTGGCGCTCTACTGCACGCCGGCAATCAATCTCTTTCAAAAGCGCCTCGACCGGATCCAGGTCAGCACGGGCTCCTGGGAGTACCACGTCGTACCCGACCGCACCCGACCGATGGACTTCGAAGTACACAGCATCGCATCGGTGACCGGCTTTGGGACCGGTCGCGTCGCGCAGCAGGAATTTGTTCCGCTCTATTCGACCTTTCATGACGCCGGCGCGCCTGGCGGCGGCGAGCCGCAGGGCTACTACACCGTTCGACGCGAACCGCGTTTGCTGTCGGCGCGGCAGAAGCAGCACGGCGCCCGCTCCTCGTACATCGGCGAAGAGATCCACCTTGCGCTTGTCGACCCCAGACACGCGCCCTATCGAGACGATCTGCGCCAGTTGTCGGTGTCCGCGTGGGTCACCAATCGCGATCTGCCCACCTTGCTGCCGCATGCAGCGGGCGTCGACGCCGCGTCGCAATGGCGACTCGAATCGCCGGGACCGGTGTCCCGGGTCGACCTGCTGCGCGGCCCGACGCGGCCGGTCACGCGCCGACCGGTCGGCCACCTCGGCTGGAGCCTGGTCAACCATCTCACCCTGAATCACCTGTCTCTGGTCAGCGAAACCCCCCAGCACGCAGCTTCGGCGTTGCGCAGCATGCTCGGCCTCTACGCGCCACCCGAGGACAGCGGCTGGGCGCGGCAGGTGGAAGGCGTGCACAGCCTGGAGGCGCGAACCGTGGTCAGACGATTGCCCTTCAAAGGCCCGCTCACATTCGGCACCGGCGTTGCCATCGAGATCGAGCTCGACGAGCTGGCGTACCAGGGCACGAGCGCGTTCCTGTTCGCCAGCGTGCTGGAGCGATTCTTCGCGCGTCATGCGGCGATCAACAGCTTTACCCAGTTCACCCTGAAGACGCCGCAGCGGGGCGAGGTGATGCGCTGGCCCCCGCGTGTGGGTCTTCGGGAAACGGTGTGATGACGAGCGACGTCGCGGCGAGCGAACCGCCCTCTCGTGTTCGAGACAAGACCGAGCAAGAGGCAGCGCTGGCGGCCCTTTTCGAGGCTCTGGTCAGGGCGCCGCGCGAGCACGATTTCTTCGCGGTACTTCGCCACGTCGAGTCATTGCACCCCGACCTGCCGCGCTTCGGCTTTGCACTGCGGCCTTCGCAGGAGGCCTTGCGCCTCGGCCAGGATGCCGAGCTTGCCTTTGCGCCGGCAGCGCTCGAGAGCTTCGACATGCAGGCTCGGCCGGTGCCTCGCCTGGGAGTGCGCTTCTTCGGTCTTCTCGGTCCGCAGGGGCCGATGCCGCTTCACTTCACCGAGTACACCCGCGAGCGGCTGCGTTTCCGCGGCGACGCCACGCTGGCACGATTTCTCGACATGTTCCACCATCGCCTGCTCACGCTCTTCTATCGGGCTTGGGCCCAGGCCCAGCCGACGGTGCATCACGACCGTCCGGGCGACGACCGGTTCGCAACCTGGCTCGGCGCCAGCTTCGGATCCGAAGGCGAGGCGGCAACGCCTCGTTCGCTGCCCAACCAGGCAAGACTCTTTCAGGCCGGCCTGCTCGGCATGCGGAGCCGCCATCCCGAGGGCCTGAGCAAGCTGCTGCGCGAATATTTCCGGGTGCCGGTTCGTATCGAACAGCACGTCGCCCACTGGATGGACCTGGACCGCGAAGATCGCAGCCGTCTCGGCTTTTCGCGCAGCCGACCGGAGCGCAGCGCGTTCGTCGCGCCTCAGATCGGCATATCGACGACAAGCGGAAGCAAGTGGCGCGACCGGCAATACAAGTTTCGCCTCGCCATCGGCCCGCTCACCATCGTCCAGTACCTGGACTTCCTGCCCGGTACCCGCACCTGGCTTCGCCTTCGGGAGTGGGTACAGCAGTACACCGGTCTCGACCTCCGCTGGGACGTCGAGCTCGCGCTCGCGGGCTCCGAGGTGCCCGAGCCGCGCCTCGG
>JBDTIO010000594.1:0-16297 GCA_039936375.1 Caldimonas sp.
TGATCGAAGCAAGGAACAGGCTTCCAGGTTTCATGATGGATCCTCCTCAGGTTGCAGATGGCCGGGAAACCGGCGCCTGGCGAAAGATTCGGCAGGTGTTGCCAATCTAGGAGTCGAGGGCCGGCGAGGGCAGGAAGCAATGCATAGCGGCTGAGTGACAAATTCAAAGGCGCGGCTCGCAAAGGCGTGATTCGCGGCGTCGGTGCTTCTGAAGAACGGCTGTCGGTTTCCCCTTAATCTGTCACCAGGCTGCCGGGCTTGCTGAGATCAAGCCAGCGCGTCATCGGTTTCTTGCTCCACTGGGATTCTGAAATCCCTGCCTGCGTATGGTGCGCCGGTCAGCGCGGACCCGGGTTCGGCGTTGCCCCACGGCGTCATTGCGTACGAAGGCTCGGTCGGCGTACCCGGCCGCCAGCCCGTCACCTTTGTTCCGGCGGGCTCAGTAGCGTCGACGCTTTCCTCAGCAAAAGGCCGGAGGAGGCGACTCGGCTTGCTCGATCGCCGACAAAATCGCCTTCGGATCAGCCGCCGTAGCCACCTCTTGCGCTCCCGAATCATCCGGATGCAGATGGCGAGCGCCTTGCGCAGCTCATCGACGACCTCGAGGACCTTGCTGACCTTCTTTTCGGTCAAAAGGTTGACGTGCAGATCCAGGTGCGCCCGTCGCGCCGCGAGCTTGGCCATCCGGTTTTGACGTCCGCGTCGCCCGTGACGACGAGGTCGCGATCCCGAGGGCGAGACGCTAGGCGCTTTAACTTTTGCGACCTTATGGGCGCTCTGCTATTTGCTCGAACAACGAGTCAAGTGCGGCTGCTGCTTGCTTTTTCCTCGCCTGCGTCGACTGCTGCGCCTTGCCCTGCAGATGGTTTGCCACGTCGGAGACGATGTTTCCGACCTGCTCGACCGCCGTCTTCAATTCTTCGAGGGTGCAACCGAGCTCTGCGGAGAAGGTTTGCAGGTCACGCCGCTCCGTGATGTTGATCCTCCTCTTCGCGGGGCCTCCGGCCTGAGCTCGTTGATCAGCGGTCAGAAATCTTTGATGTTTGGACATTGTCACCTCTCGAGAAAGCTGCACTCGGCCGGAGATACACCGACTGCGTCGCAGCGGACGTCCTAGTCCCTTGGTAAATCGGTTCCCGGCCCTGTTGGCCACTGACTCCAGACCAGCTCCGCAGCTGCAACAGCGTTTCGCTCCTTGCTCGATTCGACGTACTCATACCCAAGCCTGACCAGCAAGTCCGCGGACAATGGAGCGCCGAGTTCGACAAGCCGTGCGGCGAAGTCCTGAACCCAAATGAAACGATCAAGGGAGATCGGCGGATCAGCGTTCGCCATGTCATCCTCCCGCCGACGAGCCATCGCCCTCCGGATTTGCCGTATCGCGGCTAAATCTGCTCCTCAACGCTCGACTGCGTCCTATCTTTTCCTCTGCGACGAGCAGGCCACTTTCGAGCGCCCATGATGGAAAGAAGGATCAATACCAGGGCGAGGACAGCCCAAGCGCCGGGGAACTGAAGAACGTCTGACAGCGCGTTCATGCTGTGACCTCAAAAATTGAGACTGTAGGAATGGCAGCGAGACGGTCCCACCGGATGCTGGGCCGAGCGGTTGTAGGAGGCTGCCGGGGTTGCGAGGGCGATACGTCGGCGCACAAGTGTTGAGATTCGCGAATACTTGATCTCGATTTCCGATGCTCTGTCTGAAAGTGTTCCAGCCGTAGGCGCCCAGATGAAGAAGTCTTTCGGGCCGAAACAGTAGTTCGTCGGTTGCGTTGCGGCCAATGCGCTCGTGGTGAGAGCCTGGGCGGCAAGATCAGTTGCCAGCCACCGCTAACAGCTGACCTTCCAGTTCTGCATCCTCAGCGAACAGAAGGCGGCCAAGATCATCGAGCGTTGCGTCGGCATTCAAGCGCCGAGAAATTCGCCAACGGGTTTGAGTTCCTCGACGCGATCGCATACCGTCTTGATTGCCATCAGGATCGGAACACCCAGGATCAGGCCGACGGCACCCCACAGCCATCCGAACGCCAGCACACCCACAAACACAGCAAACGGGCTCATCTGGCTGGCACGGCCCGTGAGCCAAGGTGTCAGCAAGTTGCCGACGACCGCGTGGATGGCAAAAGAGCTGATGCCGACCAGCAGTGCCGGCTGGATGCTCCCGAATTGCAGCAGGCCAATCAAGGTCGAACCCGCGCCGACGATGATCGCGCCGATGTAGGGAATCAGATTCGTGATACCGGCAACCACACCCCACACGGCGGCGTGGTCGAGTCCCAGGGCGAAAAAGGCCAGCCCGGTCGCAACACCGACAACGACGCTGGTCGCGATCTGTACAAGCAGGTAGCGCTGAATCTGCCCAGTGATCTCGTCAAGGGCCTCGATCGTCAGCTTCTTTTGGCTGAACTTCGGGCCGGCAAGCTTGACCATCTTGCGACGGAAGGTGTTGCCTGTTGCGAGAAGAAAGAACGTGACGAGCAGGACGATCGCCGTCTGGCCGAGAAAGGAGAAGAGGCCGACTGTTCCCGTCCAGAGGTAGCTGCTGATATTCAATGGCGACTGCTCAACCACCACTCGCGTCGCGGCAGGCTGCGTCGTCTGCACCGTGGTGGTCGTCGTCGTGATCGCGCCGCCGCGTCCATCTACCCGCGTCGCCGAAGCAGGAGGCGCGGATGCACTCGCCGCAGGCCCTCCCTCAGCGGCCCTCGAGATCTCAGTGGCCGCTTGCTGCATCCTTGCAATCGTGCCGACCTGCATCGCGCCGGGACGTTGCACGATCTGGCGCAGCTTGAGCGAAATCGACGGAAGCGATTCAATGAAGGCATCGGCGTCGTCACGCATCGACCAGCCACCCCAGACCAGGCCGACGATGATGGCAATGATGACAAGCCCTGCGCCCGCAGCCCGGGGGAGGCGCCAGCGCGCCAAGCGATCAACGACCGGTGTCAGCGCGTAGCTGAACATCAGGCCGAGCAGGATCGGAATGACAACGGCCTTTGCCCACTGAAGGGCAAAGACGGACGCCAGCACAGCCAAGATCGCGAGGGAAAGACTGCGTATGCCGACGGGCATGTGCAGCATGACCTTGGCCAGTTCCGAGTCGCTTGACGGCGGGCCCGGGGCCGCGGCTGTCGGCGGCGGGACGCTTATCGGACCCGCAAGTGCCGGCGCTCCACCAACGTCGGCAACCACTGCTTGGTTCATTTCGTTCTCGAACTGATCGTTTCGCCTTGGCCCGGGCAATGGCACGCCACCTTCGCCGGGTCAAACTGCGACTGCGCACGGGCAGTCTGCATGCGATTCTGGCGGGCGACTGTCTGGCACCACACATAGCGAGCAAGAAAATTGCTACTGTGCTTCGCTCACGTGCTGAGATGGCTCGGGCTCCGTCGCGTCGGGGAAGCGTACATCCTGCTACCGCGTGTTAGCCATTCGATTGTTCGTCCGCCCGCCGTCGAGCATTTTGCTCGTCCATGCCCGCTACTGTGCGCTGCCGCACAGACTTTGTCCTATGGCTCGCCCAAGCTTTCGCGATCCCTGACTTGCCAAACGAGTGGAAGTGATGAAGCCATTTTTCCGCGGGATTTCACTCGCCCTGCTGGTCTATTGACCCGACCCGCAGTACACGCAAAGGAGCCGTACCGTGAAATCGATGATGGTGGGGATGTTCGATTCGCAAGGACAGGCTGAGCAAGCGCGAACCAAGCTCCTTGAAGCCGGTTTTTCGTCGAGCGAGGTGCTGTTACACGCCGGCGATGAACGAACGGAATCAAGCGCCATGGCCGGCACGTCGACCACGGGTCAGGCTGTCCATGATGGGCCGATGATGAGACTTGTCGAAGCGCTTTTTGGTGGCGCTGACGAAGAACAGCGCGACGGCTACAACGACACCTACAAAGAGGCCTTTCGCCGGGGGATTTGCGCAGGGTGTTGACCTCTAGCGGAGCGGTCGATATCGACGAGCGGTCGAAGCAATGGCGGAGCGAGGGCTGGTCCGGTTAGGCGAATGTCCTTTACCCGGCCTGGTACCCGCCGGGCGATGGCTCTGCAGGAATCCTTGCCCTCGGCCGCGCGGCAGCCTTCGTGTTCATTGTTTAGGCACCGCCCTCCTACCATTGCGCTCTACGAGACGAAGTGGGTGGGCGCGACCGATTGTGTTTTGCATGACGAGACGCCAATCACCCTTTGGTCGACGGATACCGTCCCGTAAGGCACAACGGTACTCCAGGCCTGAACCGAGTGTCGAAGGCTGTCGGCAGGCCGAGTGGTGTCGCCCTCGCGAGCGACGCCGCTGCCGATGTTCCGATGTCACGGCGAGCTGGCGCTTTTTCCTGGCGCCGTGGCACTGGCCTTCGAAACAGCAGGGTGCTTCCAATTCCGCTTGACCTCATGCGACCTGCCTTGGCGGTCCGCCAGCGCCGCCTTTGCCTCCTGCAGGCAGAGCGACCGCGCTTCCGTCGCTTCGCCGCTCATGCGGTAGGCGCGGTCTGACTCATAGAGCTGATCGGCAAACGCGGAAGCTGTCGCCGCCAAGCCCTCCAGAGCGAGCAACACCATAGCGTAACGTCGAACGCTGTTCGCCTTTGACTGTGAATGGATCATGATGATTCTCCTTTCAGAGTTGCGCGGGCAAGCTGGCTCGACCACAGGAACAGCCTTCGCTCGCCGCCGTCGCGACACAATCGGGCGTCGACTCTCGGAGAAGCATCATGCGTGCGCGGACTTGGCTCGTCATCATCGCGGTGCTCCTGGTCGCAGTGTTCGTTGCCGCCAACTGGTCCACCTTCCTGGCGCCGACCTCCTTGAGCGTGCTCGTCGCCAGCTTCGAGGCGCCGCTCGGGCTCGTCATGCTCGGCATCCTGAGCGCCGCGGTGCTCGCGGGCGCCGTCTACATGGCGCTCTGGCAAGGCACGATCCTGGCCGAGTCGCGTCGTCACGCGAAGGAGCTGCAGGCCCAGCGCCAGCTCGCCGAGCAGGCCGAGGCATCGCGCTTCACCGACCTGCGCACCACATTGCTGGCAGAGACGGCGCGTCTGGCCGAACACATTGCTGGGGCCAACGAGATCTTGCGTACCGAGATCCGCGACAACGCGAACTCGCTCGCCGCGATGCTCGGCGAGATGGATGACCGGCTGCGCCACACACCCTGAGCCCTTGTTGGTGCTGGGAAGCTGCCAAGAGGTTTCGCCCGAGTTCAGGCGCCGAAATCACGCCTTTCTTATGGAGCACGGCAGTCAGCTCCAAGAAGAGCGCTGTTGTGGTCGACAGCGCAGCAACGAGGCGGCCAATGAGCTGGAGAACAGCCGGTAGATTTTGGCAACGGCGGCGACTGGGATTCCGTGTCTGATGCTGGAGGGGGCTCCGACGTAGGCGGTGGCTGGGACTGAAAGCGCACTTCAGGCACCTGCGTGTGGCTGACTTTCTTTGCACAGCGTTGACATTGCAGCGTCAACAAGGCACCTCCCGAAAAAGTTTTGTAGAGCAGGCTCGCACAAGCCGTGCGGCCACCTATTGCCAGAGCTCCTCCAACCGGCAAAGCCGGAGCATGGCGGAAGGAATCCACCAACGATGGCCATGCACGAGGTGACGATCCGAATGCGCGAGCGCCGGCCGACCGGCCGGCCGACGATGATCGCGCTGACGGGGTATGGTGCCCCCAAGAGATCACGAGCGATCACTCGTCGCGGGCTTCGATCACCAGGTTGTCAAGCCGGCCGACCCGGAGGCGCTGCTGCGCCTGATCGATTCCGCTATGCCGGCTGAAAGCTGGATGGACTCGGCCCCGGCACGACTAGACGGGTCCAGAGACTCTGGATGTGTCGAATCGAAGCGAGAGGCGGCGCTGAGGTCGAAGCCGGTGGTTTCGCCGAAGTCGGCCAGCGCAAGCGTCAAACCGGCATGCGCCTCTGCCACTTTTTCCTCTCTTGAACCCCGCGCACGACGATCGCTGAGGCCGGAGTGAAGCATCCTGAGCTCACTAACACACTCGCGCATCTGGGTCTGCACCGAGTTGAGGATGTCATGAGGGCGGGGGGCGGGCGACAAGGCGTCTAGCTGCGGCTCCTCGACGGCTCGCAGTAGCCTTTCGGTGATGGCCTCGAACAAGGCATTCCAGTCATCGACGGGTATTTCTCGTTGAACGAATGCGGTCATGTGCGTCTTGTAGGACAACCCCCTGGTTTCGTCTATGCGGCAGCAGACGAGGGATCCGCGCTCATCAGCGCCGCCAGATTCGCTCGTCGCGCGGCTCCGTCCGCATGCGCATCGTCACGCCGCCGGCGTTGGCGGTGCTCTGGCCGTGTCGCACGAAGTAGATCATTGGCTCGGGATCATCGGTCTCTGTGACGTCCCTCGCGTAGTCCTGCTCACGTTTGGCGAAGCCTCGTACTCCCTATTGTCGATGATGAGCAGCTGCGGGCGCTCTCGTACCGGCGTCTCGGCAAGCAGCTTGAGCAGCGCCGGCAACCCTGCCTGCGCGGCTCTATAGCCGCTCAGGAGGCTGGAAAGACTGGGCGACCACCACACCGTCGAAGAAGTCGAACCCGCGCAGGTGATCGATCAGCTTGCCGTGTCCAGGCCGGGAATGCCCGCCTGCAGCCAGACCCGGCCGTCATGGGACGTACTCGAAGAACTCTTTTCAGTCTGCATCTGGCACGCTCCTGTACGCTCGCGCCCGAGGGGATTCGGCAGTCTCTCTTTGGTAAACAACAACGGTGCCCGGCAACAGCTGTGCCCACCAGGACGAGTCATGACGAGCCCTTTTCTGAACGAAGCCTCCTCGGAATTGCTTCTCCGCTGGGCCGAGCAGACGGAGGATTTCGCGCTCTTTTTCCTGTCTCCGGACGCTCGGATCATTGCGGTCAATGCGGCGGCGACCCGGCTTTTCGGCTATGAGAGCGCCGAACTCCAGGGGCAGTCGTTGCGGCTGATTTTCACCCCCGAAGATCTCGAGCGGGGCTTGGCTGATCACGAGATCGAGGTCGCCATGGAGCTGGGGCGTACCGAAGACGACCGCTGGCACCTCTGCAAGGACGGCTCGCGGATCTGGGTCAACGGGGTCCTGCTGGCAGTCAAGGACGCAACGAACGTTCCGCTGGGTCTGATGAAGATCATGCGCGATCGCACGGACGTGCGCACGCAGACTGAGACGCTGGGAAACCGCCTCGAAGGCGCGCTTCGCCTGGCTTGCCGCAAAGATGCCTTCTTGAGCACCTTCAGCCATGAAGTTCGCAACCCGCTCAACGCGATCGTGAACTCGCTCGTGCTGCTCCGCAGCGTCCCCACCGGGCCGAAGGCGGACAAGGCGCTGACCATCGCCGAGCGGCA
Organism: Caldimonas sp.; assembly: GCA_039936375.1. Classification (GTDB taxonomy): domain Bacteria; phylum Pseudomonadota; class Gammaproteobacteria; order Burkholderiales; family Burkholderiaceae_C; genus Schlegelella_A. Next base: position 7,326 of record JBDTIO010000594.1, read on the forward strand.
GCTCACGAATCTGCGCCGCTTGATGGACGACTTGCTCGACGTCACACGCATCGATCTCGGTGCGCTCCAGCTCAAGCTCGAGCGCGTCAACCTTCAGACAGCAATTGAGGGTGCGGTGTCCTTATTGGCGCCGGCCGCCAGCACTCGCCAGCACGAGGTTCGCGTCATCGTCCCTGAGGTGGCGATCGAACTCGAGGCCGACCCGGTCCGGCTCGATCAGATCCTCAGAAACCTCCTCGAGAACGCCATCAAATACACGCCTCCGCGGGGCCACATCTCGGTGACCGCCACAGTGGAAGGAAAGATGGCGGCGGTGCGGATCGTGGACGACGGCGACGGTATGACGGCCGAAACCTTGCCGCGCATCTTCGAAATGTTCACCCGCGACGCCAAGGTCATGGATTCCGCAACCGAAGGCCTGGGTATCGGCTTGGCGGTCGTCAAGAACCTTGTTCGACTGCACCACGGCACCGTCGAAGTCCAAAGCGCAGGCGCCGGCAAGGGCAGCGAGTTCACGGTTCACCTGCCCCTGGAGCAACCACGGCTCGCGTGAAAAGCGCTCGGAGGCGCTTTCCTGCTGGACGCTGCCTGGGCCCCCTGGGGCGACAGCAGCGGCTTGGCAACGACGCGCCGTAGGGCCCTGCTCGAGGGCCGGAAGTGCCGGTTGCGGAGGGACGTCGTTTCAACTCTCCCGCGAGTCATCGCGTAGGTCGTCGCCCACGCAAAGATAAGCATCCAACCGGCAGCGCCTGCAACGCCGCTGCGCACTAATCGCTCTGAGGCGACGTGGCCCAGTCTCGTACCGAGGTATCGCGATGAACAAAGAACAGGTCAAGGGTTCGATCAAGGAAGCCGCCGGCAAAGTCCAGGAGAAGACTGGCCAGGCCGTCGGCAGCACGGCGCAGCAGGCCAAGGGTCTCGCCAACGAGGCCGAGGGCAAGGCTCAAAAGGGCCTCGGCAAGGCCAAGGAAACGTTGAAGGACAGCGGCCGCAAGCCCTGACATCTCAACCAGCAGCCGAGGGCGGCCAACCGGCTCCTCACATTCCGGCCATGCAACTCCTCCGATCCGGCGACGGCACCCCCTCCGCCGGGCGGTGGGCAACATCCACACTCAGGGATGCTGCGATCACCGCACCGCTGGAGCTCGACGCCTTGGGAGATCACGCGACGCGATGCAACGGGGTACGCGGTCGGCTTTTTCGGGCGCGGTGCGCCATCGACGCAGCCAGCGCTTTCCTCGCACGTCGCCCGGTTAGCGTTTGCATCGGCGCCATCGTTGCTCTGGGGATCCTCTACGCGACGGGTGTTTGAGCCCTTAAAGAGCGTTGCGCTGACGCCGAGCATCCGCTGAGCCGTCTGCGGTATAGGGCTTGTGCCGCGAGAGCTCTTCGTGCCGCCCTCGCTGCTGGGGCAACTATGAATTTCTTTGCACTCCCTTGACGTTCACAACGTCAACCGAGCGACTTCTGGAAAGGTTTCGTAGGCAGGCTCGCACTCGAGATGCGAGTCATCCACTCTAAGAGATCCATCATGAAGAAATCACTCATCGCAGCTGCCCTCCTGTCGCTCTTTGCCTCGGCCTCATTCGCGCAGGCCGCCTCCACGCCTGGCGACAGCACGTGGCAGAAAAATCACCCTCGTCGTGAACAGCTGAACAACCGCCTGGCCAACCAGAACAGTCGCATCAAGACCGAGGTCAGCGAAGGCGACATGAGCAAGGCCAAGGCCGCGCGCCTGCACGAGGACGACCGGCAGATTCGCCACGAAGAACGCGACATGGCCGCCCAAGACGGCGGTCACGTCACCAAGCAGGAGCAACGGACGTTGAATCAACAGGAAAACAAGGTCAGCCAAAAGATCGGCAAATAGACCTTGAGGCTCGAGCGGCGCACGCCCTCCGAAACGCCGCTCTTCTCAGTGCGTCGGACTTCAGGCCTTCGTGGAAAGCCAGGTCTGACGCGCTGCCGTTTGCAACCGTGATTCCGAGACCGTCAGGAGCGATCATGAGAATGACGAAGCTTTTTGTGGTTCTGCTGGTCAGCGCTGCAGCAACCGGCTGCATCGTGGTACCGGCGACACGGCCTGTCTACGAGGCGCCTGCTGGCGTGGTCTATGTCGCGCCGACCTACGCGAGCCCTGGGCCGGGATGGCGCTGGGCCTATCACGCTCGCTATGGGTGGGGCTGGCACCACCGGGACTATGGCTGGCATCGCGGTTGGCGGTAAGTCAACCCAAGGCATCGCCAACGGTGGCCTCGGACGTGCGAAAGCCAATACGAACAAGCAAGGCCATCCGGCCACCGACTGCATTGCTTTTTTTGGGTGTTGAACTCGGCTTTCGAGGATTTATCTCACAGGTCGGGCAAAGCGTTCGGAGATAGGATCAAGCATGAACTCTTCCTTTTTCAAGCCCCTGCTGGCGGCGCTTGCCACCGTTGCCGCGACAAGCGTTTCGGCGCAGATCACGTTCTACGAACACCCCGGCTTCCGCGGTGAGGCGTTCACGACGGGACAGCCTGTTGATAACTTCAGGGGTACCGGCTTCAATGATCGAGCGTCCTCAGTGGTCGTCGATCACGGCCACTGGGAGGTGTGCGAAGACGCGCACTTCCAAGGCCGTTGCGTCGTGCTGCGCCGTGGCAGCTACGACTCCTTGCGTGGTCTTGGGCTCGACAAGCAGATTTCCTCAGTGAGGCCAGTGGCGGATCGCGACCGTTATCAAAACGAAGCGCCACAGCCCTTGCCTCAGCCGACCTACGAATACCGCCGCCGCCCGGAGGAAGAAGTCTTTCGGGTACCCGTGACGTCCGTCCGTGCCGTGGTGGGCCCTCCGGAGCACCGCTGCTGGATGGAGCAAGAGCAGGTTTCCCAACCTCGGCAGGACACCAACGTTCCCGGGGCAATCATCGGTGGCGTGCTCGGCGGCATCCTCGGCCATCAGCTCGGCGGCGGCAGCGGCAAGACGGTGACGACCATTGGTGGTGCCGTCGGCGGCGCCGCGCTGGGTGCGAACGTTGATCGGCTAAGCGACCGCGATACCGGGCAAGAGGTGCAACGCTGCCGCGATGTCGCCAACACGACGCCGCAGTACTGGGACGTGACCTATAACTTCCGCGGTGTCGACCATCGTGTGCAAATGGCTACAGCGCCCGGTCGTTCGATCACCGTCAACGAGCACGGCGAGCCGAGGCAATAGTCCCGTCGCCGTCAACGAGCGCGGCGAGCCGAAGCAGTACTTCCTAGGTCGCTTTTGCGGCTCGCTGCGACGGATGGCGGCGAACGACGCCCATGCCGGCCCGTGGCCACTGCTTCCGTAGCCGGTGGACGCTTCGGAAGCCACGGCCGGAACCGGCTTGGCAGACCAGGGTCTCGGGTACGACGTGGCAATCGCCGCCAGCTCTACCGAAAGCCTGGCCGGCGCTGAGAGACATGGCGCCCGCTAAGCGATCGGTCGCGCCCCCTCGGCATCCGTTGAGCTACCAACGAGTGCATGCCGGCCAAAGGCTTCGTTCCGCGCTGAGCCGAAGCAGATCGCCAGCTGGGCCATAAGGCGGCCGAGAAAAGAAAAGATGCTGGGTCGCCCGGGACTCGAAGTTGCCATCCCCAAGAAGCTGAGCAAAGAGCATGGCATCGCTCTGGTGGGCGACTTCGCTCAGGAGCTGGCCTATCGCTACGGCATGACCGTCGACTCCGACGTCCACCACGACGATCTGGGCAGCTGGGACGGTTCCGAGAGGCGACGGCCTTTTATCGGTGTGCGTACCGAAGATGACGCCCGGGTAGTAACCCAAAGGGGGCAGGCACGCGCCCTGCTGGCTTGGCGCATGACTGATACCGAAGCGCACCAAGACGCGGCCGGCGGTCTCGGATGAAGACATTGCTCGACCGCAGCTGCAGCCGCAGTCGCGGCCCACCAGCAGCCTTCTTGGCGTCGTGCAACGCAACTTGGCGGTGCGCGCCGCCAGACTGGAGATCGCCATGCCTGATCCGAAAAAGCCAGCCGACCCCCTCACCGGCTGGGGGCTTTCAGCATCGCCGAAGACCATCGTCGTCATCGACGACGAGCGCGACAACGTCGACCTAACCGTGATGGTGCTGGAGTCGGCCGGCCACACAGCATGGGGAACAACCGAAGGCCGAGAGGGGCTCAAATTAGCCATCGAGCAAGTCACCCATGTCGTCGTCCTCGATCACCTCATGCCCGACATGAACGGCGCCGAGGTGGGCAAGGCGCTGCGCGCCCACCCCGCCACCCGGTACGTCAAGATCGTGATGCACAGCGGCACGCCTGAAGTCACTATTCGGATTTCGTTTACGGACTACGACGCCTATCTGGCCAAGCCGGCGCATGGCTTTCGCTTGTTGGAGGCGATCGAGGCCCTTTAGGTCCGTTCCATGACTGCGAGAGCCGTCGAGCCCTTTGCGGGTCGCGTCTTGTTTGCGGACGACTCTTCCTCACCGATTTGTTGACCGATACGGTCGACGCGACGGGCGGCGGCGTCTTTCTGGATTTCGACAACACGCCAACGCATTTGACTTTTGATCCCACTGGTCGTGGAAAACGCTGCCCGATCCCTTCCGGCGACAGGTGGAGGAGCGCTTGCGCGATGCGATGGCTCTGGCGAGAAGCTCGGAGATAGCGTTGCAACTCGACTATCCTTATATTCACGGAAAGAGGACATCATGTTGAACGACGCCTATCCGATCGAGCCCTGGATTCCGCGAGCCCAGGCTTTGCTGCGCATCATCGTCGGCTATATGTACCTGCAGCACGGCACGGCCAAGCTGTTCGGCTTTCCGCACGTCGCGATGTTCGACCACGTGACGCTGATGTCCTTGCTCGGCCTGGCCGGCGTTCTGGAACTGGTCGGCGGTATCCTGATCCTCGTCGGCTTATTCGTGCGCCCGGCCGCATTCGTTCTCTCCGGCGAAATGGCCGTCGCCTACTTCATGGCGCATGCGCCGCGCGGCAACTTCCTCTTTCCGAGCCTGAACCAGGGTGAAGCGGCCGTCCTCTACTGCTTCGTCTTTCTCTTCTTTGCCGCCGCCGGTGCCGGCATCTGGAGCATCGATGCGGCATGCCGGGGTCGGGTACTGCCTGGTCCGGCGCTCGTGCGCGAATGAGCGAACCCTTCGGCATTCGAAGGGATTGCGACGAAGGGACAACACTTCGCCGTTCCCAGCCGGTCGATCTCTTCGCCTGCGCAAAGCCATTCATCCCCGGACTTTGCGTGCGACCTTCCGCGCTCCCGACCGCGCCAGCATCGAGATCAATCCCATCAAAAGCGCGCCGGTGCCGGCGGCGATCAGGATCGCTCGTACAGGGTCCTGCTGCGTGTATGTCGTCAGCGCCGTCCTGGTGCGGTCGCGAACCAGTTCAGCGCCGGCGCGGAGACCTTCCTTCGCCTTGTCCAGGGCCCAGTTCGCGGCTTCAGCCATCTTGCTGGCCGGAGTGCGCGCGTACGCTTCTTGCGCGTTCTGCAGCTGCCAGTCGGTGATTTGACCCATCGAGTGCATGCGCTCGACTTGGCGAAACATGTTCGCGAGGATCTCCGGCTGGGTTCCCGCAGGACTGGCTAGTTGGCGCAATAGGTCGGCGTAGACCTGTTCAGGGCTCTGTTCCATGACGGCTCCGGTTGAATGCGCAATGTACCGGGGCCACCGCTGAGTCGCTCGGCATGGGAAGCAGCGGCCTGGGTCGTCCGCTACAAAGAGGCCTTTCGCCGGGGGGTTTGCGCGAGCGAAGGTCTGAGCCGGCCGGGGATGATGCCCATGTGACAAACCGTACTATCCGCCGGCGTGCGCATCGCACGGTGCCGATGCCGACGACACCCACGCGGCTGCGGCCTCTGGCGATGCTGTCGCCATGCACACCATTCTTTCTATCCCAAAGACGCGCACCCTTGCGGCGGTTCTCCTGCTCGGCCCCTTAACGGCTGCGGCCGTCGAGATTTACGGCGGTGTAGGCACGACCGGCGGCGAAGTCGGCCTGGCGCAGTCAGTCGCGGCCGCCGCGTCGGTTCGCGTCGAGGTCAACGCGCTGCGTTACTCCAGCAGTTTCACAACCAGCGGCATCGACTACGACACGAAGCTCGAGGCTACCAACGCCGCTGTATATCTCGACGCCTTCTTCTATGGCAACGTGCGCGTGAGCGCGGGCGCTCTCGTCGGCAGGCGCAAGATGCATGGCACGGCGACTGGCATCGGCAGCACGATCAGCTTCAACGGCGTGCCCTATCCCATGTTGCCGGGCGACGCGCTGGATTTCGAGGCGACCTTCCCAACCGTGACGCCGTACTTGGGCATAGGCTACGGCCACCACGACGCGGCGCCGGGCCTGCATCTCTACGTCGACGCCGGCGTCGCCTACGGTCGGCCCAAGGTCACGCTATCGCCCACTGCCAGTCTGCTCGCCAAGGTGAACCCCGCCGACCTGCTCGCCGAGCAGTCATCGGTGCAGGACAAGGCGGACAGGTACCGCGCCTACCCCGTGCTGAAAGTCGGCTTGATCTACGCGTTCTGAACCGGCGCTGGGGCGCACCAGAGTGCAAGGCGGCATCGACTACATGCGCGGCACGGTGATCTAGCGGCCCTGGCACGACGCACGCGTGCTCGCAATCGGCGGCGCCGCGACCCAGGTGATGCTCGAGGAAGTCGGTAAGCGCAACTGAGCGCGAGGGCGCGAAGGCCGCAGCCGCAGGATCAGACCCTACGACAGCGCCAAGCGGCGAGGACGACGAGTCCGCCCACCAGCAGACCCCAGGTCGCGGGTTCGGGCACGGGTGTGATGGAAGCCACAACCTCAGCGTCCGAGGGCGTCTGTGAAAAGTGCCCGAAGCCGCTGCCCCCTCCGGAGCTCGCCGCGATCGCCGCGACGGCCGGCGCTGGGATAGATCCTGCGGCGAAGCTTCCCGCTTCGCCGCCTCCGGTACCGAACCCGCCGCCGCCAAAGCCTCTGCCACGACGATCGTCCTGCGGCGGCGACCCGACACCGGATTCAGGTTCCGGCGAGGACGGGGCTGCGAGCGCGTCGAGAGGGATAGGCGCATCCATATCGGCCAAGGCGACCGGCAGTGCCGCCGGCTCCGCCACGTCGCCCTCGGCGTGTTCGTGCGCGACCTCGGCGCGCGCGATGCGGCTGACGTTGCGACACACCGTCGGCACCAGGATGCACTGGCCGCTGTCGCAATACACGAGGCCGCGCTCCTGCGTGTCTTTGCTCCACGCCGTCCGGCTCACCGAGTGGCAGAGCTTGTCGTTGCCGAAATGCATGTCGCGGATCGTGCTGCCGTATCGGGTCTTAGCCCGGCCGGCGATGCTGTCGCGACGGATGCTGACGACGTCGTCGTACGCGTGTCTGGCCATGCGGCTCTTGAGGCGCTCACGGACGTCGACCGGGATGTCCTGGTAGCGATCGACGGCGGCGACCACGTCGCCCATGAAAGGATCGCGGCCCGGACGGTCCCACGAACAGGTATCCAGGGTCGGCGACGCAGGCGGGTGGGTGGCGTTGATCCCCGCCGCCGCGGACGCGGGCAGCGCGGCGACAATGCTCAGTGCGACCAGAAGGAGCCGCAGCAGCGGTGCGAAGGTCTTGTTCATGACGTGGAGGATTGGGCCCGCAGCCGGTGTCTTGCGCCTCCCCGGAGTCCGGGGGTCGGCGACGGCAAGGCCGTGCGTTTCGCACGTAATCGCGCGGGCTCGGCTCGAGCGGCGAGGAACGGTGGTCGAATCTCGGCATCGCCCGCACTTCTTACGCCCCGGCGAGGAGGGCGCTGCCTACGATAAGGAATGCCGACTCGACTGCGCTTTCTTACCGGGACTCCGTCACGCGAACGTGCGCAGTTCGATACCGGCTTGCAGGGCGTCGTTCTCGCCTTGACGCTGGCGCTATCGACTGCCGCGCAGTCGGGCGGTCCGATCGGGTGCGGCATAGTCGTCTCGCCCGAAGCCGCAACGCAGCTTCTGAACGACGTTCGACAGCGCGGCGCGGTGTGTTCCACCGGAGCGACCTCGACGGCCGCGACATTGGCCTGGAACGACCGCCTGGCCGAAGCGGCGCTGGTTCAGGCGCGCGAGATGGCGCGGCTCGACCGGATGAGCCACCGCGACAGCCGCAATCGCGGCCTCGCCGAGCGTTTGCAGGCCGTGGGCTATCCGCTCGGCATCGCAGTCGAAAACGTCGCCGTCGGCTACCCATCGATAGACGACGTCGTCGATGCCTGGCTCGACAGCGAGGGTCATTGCGCCAATCTGATGAACGCGGCCGTCCGCGAATTCGGGATCGCGTGCTTCGACGCGGTCTCGACCGGCGCACCCGAGGAGCGCCGCTATTGGGCGCTCGTGCTCGGCGTACCGCCGCGTTCGCGCTGAGGGCTCTGGTGCAAATAGGATCGGAAGCGAGGAAGGAAGCAACTTTGGTCGGCTGATCAGGCCGAAAGGACAGCCTTCCAAAGGCGCCGTGGCCTCTTTGAAGCGCGCCGTGAGGCTGAACTGTCCCTTGCGGATTCGGTGCATGAGTTCGATGTCGGCGATGGTGATGGCCGCGTTCTTGAATCTCTTGAAGCCGAGCATGACGTTCACCCTAGACTTGATGTTTCGGTGGTCCTGCTCGATCAGGTTGTTCAAGTACTTCGACGAACGCAACGTCGTGTCCTCGGGCAGCACGCCGTCAGCCTTCATCTCGCGCACCGCGCGGTGCGACGCCGCGTAGCCATCGAGCGTGATGGTCTGCGGAGGTCGCCCTTGGCTATTGATCGCTTTCTTGAAGAAGGCCTTGGCGGCGGCGACATCACGCTTGGCGCTGAGTCGGAAGTCCACCGTCTGGCCAGCCCGATCTACGGCCCGGTACAGGTAGACCCCTCGGCCGCGAAGCTTCACATAGGTCTCGTCGACCCGCCACGATCGACCCGTCGGGTGGCCAATGCGGTTCCAGCGTTTGACGAACTCCGGCGCATAGCGCTGCACCCAGC
>JBDTIO010000595.1:0-3468 GCA_039936375.1 Caldimonas sp.
CCTGCCCAGGGTCTTCTTCGGTGGCGATGCGGCGCTCGGGCCGAAGAACATCATCTGGGCGGTCGCCCAAGGTCACGCCGCAGCCATCTCGGTCGACAAGTTCCTGCACGGCGAAGACGTGACGCAAAGGCCGCCGCCCGGAGTCACGCTGGTGTCGCAGAAGATGGGCATCCACGAGTGGAGCTACGACAACGGCATTACCAACGACCTGCGCAGCAAGGTGCCGTGGCGCGATATCAATCAGTCGCTGCGCAACATCAAGGTCGAAGTGGAGTTCGGATTCGACATCGCCACCGCGTGGAAGGAAGCCGAGCGCTGCCTCAATTGCGACGTGCAGACGGTGTTCAACACGGGCCAATGCATCGAGTGCGACGCCTGCGTCGACATCTGTCCGACCGACTGCATCACCTTTACCGTCAATGGCGACGAGGCCGACTTGCGCACTCGCCTGCACGCACCGGCACGCCACGCCGACCAGGCGCTCTACGTGTCGGGCGATCTCAAAACCGGTCGAGTGATGGTGAAGGACGAGGACGTCTGCCTGCACTGCGGCCTGTGCGCCGAGCGCTGCCCCACCGGTGCCTGGGACATGCAGAAGTTCATGCTCGAGCAGACCCGCGCGGGCCATGGCTGCCGCAGTGGTGCGGCCGGCGCAGTCGGCACGACGAACAAGGTGGTGGCGCTGAGATGACGGAAAACACGAAGGCCCGGACCGAGGTGCCGCTGCGGCTCGAGGCCGTCAACGATTTCGTCATCAAGTTTGCCAACGTCAACGGCTCCGGCTCGGCGTCGGCCAACGAGCTGTTCGCGCGCAGCCTGCTGCGCATGGGCGTGCCGGTCAGCCCGCGCAACATCTTCCCGTCCAACATCCAGGGCCTGCCCACCTGGTACGAAGTTCGCGTCAGCGAGCGTGGCTACCTGGCCCGGCGCGGCGGCGTCGATCTGATGGTCGCGATGAACCCGCAGACGTGGGACAAGGACATCGCCGAGATCGAGCCGGGCGGCTACCTGCTCTACGACAGCTCCAAGCCCATGCCGGCATCGATGTTTCGCCCCGACCTCCACGTCATGGGCGTGCCGCTGGCCGACCTCTGCGCCAGCCGCTACAACGACCCGCGCGAGCGCCAGCTGCTGAAGAACATCGTCTACGTCGGCGTGCTTGCGGCAACGCTTGGGGTCGACCCGGAAGTCGTGGCCACGTTGCTCGGTGAGCAGTATCGCGGCAAGGCGAAGCTGCTCGAGCCCAATCTCGATGCCTTCATGATCGGCCTGCACCATGGCCGTCAATACTTCGACGACTTTCTCGGCCTGAAGATCGAGCGCCGCGACGCCGTCGGCAAGCGCATCTTCATCGAGGGCAATGCCGCCGCGGCACTCGGCTGCGTCTACGGTGGCGCGACGGTCTGCGCCTGGTACCCGATCACGCCGAGCTCGTCGCTCGCCGAAGGGTTCCAGAAATATTGCGCCAAGCTGCGCGTCGACAAGCAAAGCGGCAAGAACAAGTTCGCGATCGTTCAGGCCGAAGACGAAATCGCCTCGATCGGCATCGTCGTCGGCGCGGGCTGGAACGGCGCGCGCGCCTTCACCACCACCTCCGGCCCCGGCGTCTCGCTGATGACGGAGTTCATCGGCCTGGCCTATTTCGCCGAGATCCCGGTGACCATCATCAACGTGCAGCGCGGCGGCCCGTCGACCGGCATGCCGACACGTACCCAGCAGGCCGACCTGCTGAGCTGCGCCTATGCATCGCATGGCGACACCAAGCACATTCTTCTGTTTCCCGAAGATCCACGCGAATGCTTCGATTTCGCCGCGGCCGCGCTCGATCTCGCCGATCGCCTGCAGACGCCAATCTTCGTCATGACCGACCTCGACATCGGCATGAACCATCGTCTGTGCGAGCCGCTCGAGTGGGACGAAGCGCGCCAGTACGACCGCGGCAAGGTGATCAGCGAAGCCGAGCTGGAATCAGGCCGTGACTTTGGCCGCTATCTCGACGTCGACGGCGACGGCATCCCGTATCGCACCCTTCCCGGCACGCACAAGAGCAAAGGTGCCTACTTCACTCGCGGCACGACACGCGATTCGTATGCACGCTACTCCGAAGCCGGCCCCGATTACCTCTACAACGTCACTCGGCTGCTGACGAAGTTCGAGACCGCGAAGGAGCTCGTGCCGCAACCGGTGCTGTGCAGGGCGGAACGCGAGACGCGCTTCGGCGCCATCTACTTCGGCTCGACCAGCCCGGCCATGAGCGAAGCGTGCGATGTGCTGCAGGCCGAGGGCCTGCATATCGACGCGCTTCGCATTCGCGCCTTTCCGTTCAGCGCCGCGGTCGATCGCTTTATCGCGGAGCACGAGACCGTGTTCGTGATCGAGCAGAACCGCGATGCGCAGCTGCGCATGATGCTCGTCAACGAGCAGTCGGTGAACCCCGCGAAGCTCGAGCCGATCCTGCACTACGACGGCACGCCGATCACGGCGCGGTTCATCATCGATGCGATTGCGCGGCACGTTCGCGCCGACAACGTCGAGCCGATCACGAAGAAGAAAGGCAAGCGCGCATGAGCCACCGGGCCAATTCAAGGGCGACAACGTTGTGGCGGCGAAGACTCGCAACGATGCGAAACACGTGTGATGTCATGGCCTCTACCGAAGCGCGAAGCGCGGAGGCTGCCCCATGACGTATCTCGCCAAGCCGAAGCTGCATCACCCCACCCTGCCGACCAACAAGATCGGCTTCACGCGGCGCGACTACGAAGGCAAGATCTCGACTCTTTGCGCCGGCTGCGGCCACGACTCCATCTCGGCGGCACTGGTCCAGGCTTGCTGGGAGCTCGACATCGAGCCGCACCGGGTCGCCAAGCTCTCGGGCATCGGCTGCTCGTCGAAGACGCCCGACTACTTTCTCGGCGCCTCGCACGGCTTCAACACCGTGCACGGCCGCATGCCATCGGTGCTGACCGGCGCCAACCTCGCCAACCGCGACCTGCTCTACCTCGGCGTCAGCGGCGACGGCGACTCGGCGTCGATCGGGCTCGGCCAGTTTGCGCATGCCATGCGGCGCGGCGTCAACATGACCTATATCGTCGAGAACAACGGCGTCTACGGCCTCACCAAGGGCCAGTTCTCGGCCACCGCCGACCAGGGCAGCAAGAGCAAGCGCGGCGTCGTCAACACCGACACCGCGATCGACCTCGTGGCGATGGCGTTGCAGCTGGGGGCGAGCTACGTCGGTCGGAGTTTCTCGGGCGACAAGGAGCAGCTCGTGCCACTGATCAAGGGCGCGTTGCGCCATCGCGGCGCTGCCCTGCTCGACATCATCAGTCCGTGTGTCGCGTTCAACAACCACGCCGGAAGTACCAAGAGCTACGACTACGTGCGCGAGCACAACGAGGCGGTGAACCGGCTCGACTTCATGCCGCGCCGCGACCCGGTCACCGCTGCCTATGCACCGGGCGAAGTGAT
>JBDTIO010000596.1:0-10041 GCA_039936375.1 Caldimonas sp.
GCATTGCGCAAGGCGCTTCTCGTCGGCTGGATCGCGCAAGGCGTGTCGATCGTCATCGATCTGGTCGGTGTCGGCTCCGACATTCCGGGCGCCCGGTTCGGCTTCGCGCCGGCGCTGTCGATCACGATCTGGTTCGTGCTGAGCGTCTACGAGCTCGAAAGTCGTCTGGTGCCATTGCCTGGGGCCCGACGGGCGCTGGCCTATTGCGGCATCGTCGTCGTCGTCCTCGCCTGGATCTATCCGGGTCAGGTGCATCCGCAAGCCGCGTCGGTATGGGCACCGTTGCATTGGCTTCTCGGCATCGCTTCCTATGGCTTGTTCGGCGTCGCCATCCTGCATGCGTTGTTGCTGAGCCGCGCCGAGCGACAGATGCGCCGCACCGCGGTTGCGCCCACGGCGTCGGCCGGCGGGCTGCCGATTCTTCGGCTCGAACGGCTGACGTTTCGATTCGTCGGCGCCGGCTTTGTCGCCCTCTCTGCGGCGATCGTCCTCGGCGCCTGGTTCGCGAACCCGTGGCGCTGGGATCACAAGACGGTGTTCTCGATCCTCGGCTGGATTGTCTTCGCCGGCCTGCTGGCCGGCCGACGCGCCTTCGGCTGGCGCGGCCCGATGGCGGCGCGTTGGCTCTATGCCGGCGCCGCCCTGCTTTTGCTCGCCTACGTCGGCTCACGCTTCGTGCTCGAGGTGCTGCTGCATCGCGCGCCGCCGCTGGCATGAACCCCTCACTTTCACCGCGTTTGTTGCGCCCCGAGCGTGCTGCCACCCTCGGGACCGCGCCGCGCGTGCCGAAATGAAGATCGTCCTCTTTCTCGTTGCCGTGTTCGTGTTGCTCTGGCTGTTGCGCGGCGGCATGAGCCGGCGTTCGCCGCCGACAGCGACGAATCATCCCAAGGGAGCGGCACAGACGATGCTCGCTTGCGCCCAATGCGGGCTGCATCTTCCACGTGACGAGGCGCTGCCCGGACGGGGCGGCGTGTTCTGCACCGAGGCGCATCGCGCCGCCTACGAAAAGACGCACCCGGGCGTGTCATGAACATGTCGAGTCGTCTCCAGGTGGCAGGCGCTCCGGCATCGCGGTGGCGCCGGACAGGGACGGGGCGGAGGTGAGCGCCGTGTCCGGCCCGACCGCGCCGGCCGGCCTGGGGCCGCGGGCGCAGCGGCCCTCCGCCGGCGACGAATCGTGGTTCGGTGGATTCAGCGCGACCGGCGATACGCAATCGCTGATCGACGACTCGCGTTTCACCGCCTCGTGGCAGGCCGACGCCGAGGCGAGGCTACGTCGAGGGCCGGCAGCGGCCGTCCGCGCGACAACGTTCGAGCGCATCTATCGGGCCTTCATCGCGGCACGCGCGGCGCTCGGTGCGTCGCTTGCGGCGACGCTCGGGGTTGCCAGCGCATTCGGGCTGCGGCCGAGCGTTCCGATCGGCGCTTTGAGCATCACCTACGCGACGCTGGCCATCAGCATGTGGTTGCTGCCGCGCTTTCGCCGCGGCGCGGCGCCGCAATCGTTCGCGCGGCTGCGCAGCCCGCAGTGGCTCGCCACCATCGGCGCGGACCTCGCATTTTTCACCGGCCTGCATATCGCCTCGCCGGGATCGAGCTTCAACTACGTGGCGCTGCTGGTCCTGCCGGTGTTGATGGCCGGTGTTCTGACCCCGCGACTGATGGCGCTCGGCACCGCGGCGCTCGCCACGCTGGCGCTGCTCGGCACGGCCTGGCTCGGCCTCTTGTCCGGCGGCGACGGTCCGCTCCTCATGACTCAGGCCGGCTTGGCCGGCAGCGGCTTTTTCGTCATTGCCGTTCTTGCCGGCGAGCTGGCCGGTCGCTTGGCCCGCGAGGAATTGAGTGCGCGCGGCAGCATGGAAATGGCGCGCCAGCAGGCGCAGCTCAATCGCCTGGTGCTCGAAGAGATGGAAGATGGGGTTCTCGTCGTCGATCGCGGTGGCAAGGTCCGGGCCGCGAACCCGGCGGCACGGCGCCTGCTCGCGCCCGAAGGAACGAGCCGCGCGGCACCGTTCCAGTTGCGCGGCGTGCCGGCATGGGGCGCTCTGGTCAGCGCGGTCGAGCGCGCCTTCGCCGAGGCGACCTGGCCCGAAGCCGGTCGCGACGTGGCGTTGCCTTTCGCGCCCGATTCGAGCCGGACCCTGAGAGCGCGAATCCGCTTCACCAGGAAGCGCGAGCCGGGCGCGAGCGAAGACGTCTGCGTCGTCTTTCTCGAAGACGTGCGCACTGTCCAGGCGCGCAGCCGACAGGAAAAGCTGGCGGCGATGGGACGCGTCTCGGCCGGCATCGCCCATGAGATCCGCAACCCGCTGGCGGCGATCGCGCAGGCCAACGCGCTGCTCTCGGAAGACGCCACTGATCCGGCGCAGCGGCAGCTGATGCGCATGGTGACGGAAAACGTCGAGCGTCTTAAACGTATCGTCGACGACGTGATGGAGGTGGCGCCCGGCCACGCCCAGGACGCCGGCAGCGTCGATGCGACGGCTCAGCTCGCCGCCGTCTGCAGCGAATGGGCGCAGGCGGCCGGAGTGCAGCTCGGCGAGCAGAGCGTGCTGCGCGTCGAGTTGCCTGCGGAGCCGCTTGGCGTCATGTTCGATGCCGAGCATCTGCGCCGTGTGCTCGTCAATCTTCTCGACAACGCGCGCCGTCATGCCAGCGAGCGGCCTGGTGCGATCTTGCTGGCGCTGCGGCCGGTCGACGAGGCTCGTGCCGAATTCAGCGTGCTGTCCGACGGAGCGCCGATCTCGACCGACGTCGAGCCCTATTTGTTCGAGCCCTTTTTCTCGACCCGCAGCCGCGGCGCCGGTCTGGGCCTATACATTTGCCGCGAACTCTGCGAGAGATACGGGGCGCGCATCGAATACCGGTTGCGACCGGCCGATTCGCCCAGGCGCAACGATTTCCTCGTCGACATGCGTCGCGTCGCCTTGCAAACTTCCGAAGCCCGATTGCACCTCACGCCATGACCACCGCCTCGCATTTCAGCCTGCTCGTCGTCGACGACGAACCCGATCTGCGCACGCTGTACGAGCTGACGCTGTTGCGCGAGGGCTACGACCTCGATACCGCGGGCACGGTGCAGGAAGCGCTGCTGCATCTCAAGGACCGTACCTACAGCGCGGTCATCACCGACATGAGATTGCCTGACGGCTCGGGCCTCGACGTCTTGCGCTGGCTCGAAGAAAATGGCCGGCGCGAGAAAACGATCGTCATCACCGCCTACGGCTCTTCGGAGAACGCGGTCGAAGCGCTGAAGGCCGGGGCCTACGACTATTTGACCAAGCCGGTCGATCTCAAGCAGTTTCGTGGCGTCGTCGCTTCGGCGCTGGGCCGCGGCGGCAGCGGCCCGACGGTCGATCCGGCCAGCCTGCCTTCGGAGTTGCATCGATCGGTGCCGCCGCCGCGGCCGGCGCGCGTCGTGCCGCCGGTGGCCGCCGCGCCCGTGAGCCAGGCGCTCGGTCGAATGGCCGGTAACTCCACGGCGATGCAACAGGTTCGCCTGCTGGTCGAGAAGGTGGCGCGCAGCATGGCGCCGGTGCTCGTCAGCGGTGAGTCGGGCACCGGCAAGGAGCTCGTGGCGCGCGCCATTCACGAAGTCAGCGTGCGTGGCAGCATGCCATTCGTCCCGGTCAACTGCAGCGCGATTCCCGAGCAGTTGCTCGAGGCCGAATTCTTCGGCTATCGAAAGGGTGCCTTCACCGGCGCCAACGACGACCGGGAAGGTTTCTTCCAGGCCGCCAACGGCGGCACGCTGTTTCTCGACGAGATCGGCGATCTGCCGCTTTCGATGCAATCGAAGTTGCTGCGGGCGATCCAGGAGCGATCGGTGCGGCCGGTCGGCGCCGTCGTCGAGCAACCGGTCGACGTTCGCCTGTTGAGCGCGACGCACAAGGATCTCGGCGCGGAAGTACAGGCCGGCCAGTTCCGGCAGGACTTGTACTACCGACTCAACGTCATCCAGATTCGCGTTCCGCCACTGCGCGAGCGGCTCGAGGATCTGATGATCATGAGCGAGCGGATTCTCGAGCGTCTGGCGCGGGATGCCGGCGTCTGGCCGGCGCCGCGTCTGACCCGCGACGCGTTTGTCCATCTCGCGCGCTATCCGTTTCCCGGCAACGTCCGCGAGCTCGAGAACCTGTTGCATCGAGCCGTCGCTCTTTCCGGCGCCGAGGAGCTCGACGTCTACGACCTTGGCTTGCCGGAATCGGTGTTCACCGACAGTGCGGCGCAGGAGCTCGACCCTTTGAATGCCACGGCAGCCGACAAGGTGCTCGACGGCGGTCGTGGCCTCGGTGCGTTGCTGCCGGCCGAAGATCCGTTGCCGACCGACCTGGCGAAGTATCTCGACGATGCCGAGCGCGACATCCTCGTTCGCGCGCTGGAGCACCATCGCTTCAACCGAACCGCGGCCGGCATCAGCCTGGGTCTGTCGCTGCGCCAGATGCGCTACCGGATGGCTCGCCTCAACGTCAACGTCGGCGGCGATTCGGGCGGCGCCGATCGCGAGTGAAGGGGCGCCTCGGCAAGCCGGCGATGCCGCGGCCGGCGTGGCGAGGCGGCCGCTTCCGCGAGGCTCTGCAGGTCGCCTCGCCGAATTTCGCTGCGCGTCCCCCTGGCACGGTGGTCGATCTCGCCGTCATCCATTCGATCAGCCTGCCGCCGGGCGAATATGGCGGTGACGCCGTCGAGCGGCTCTTCACCAATCGCCTCGACGACGATGCTCACCCGTATTTCGCGACGCTTCGCGACCTGCGCGTATCGGCCCATTTTTTCGTGCGGCGGGACGGCGCGCTGCTGCAGTTCGTGTCATGTGACATGCAGGCCTGGCACGCCGGGCGATCGGACTGGCGGGGCCGCGGCAACTGCAATGCGTATTCGGTCGGTATCGAGCTCGAGGGTCTCGAAGGCGAGCCTTTCGAGGCGGCGCAATACGAGCGCTTGCGGCGGCTGATTTGCCGCCTGAGCGAGCGCTATCCGCTGGCCGCCGTGACCGGCCACGAGCACATCGCGCCGGCTCGAAAGCACGATCCCGGCAGCGCCTTCGACTGGCACAAACTGCAGCTTTCCGTGGCCCTCCCGGAGATCGAATTCGCGTTCTGACGTCGAGGCCTTGCGGGGTTTGGCGGGTGGTCGTGGCCTGCATCGCAGATCGTGAAAAATTCACAAGTGAATACGCTATAGGTAGTGCTTGTAGGCAACATAGACCCCAGATATAGTGTCTAGCGGTGCTATGCTGAGACTGTCATCGAGGCCCGGCGAGGCCGATTTTCCAGCTCCGCTTCCAACGCTTGTCCACACCCCATTTCTGTCCGGCATGCCGGCAAGGCGCCTTTCGAGGCGACGTGTAAATACTTCTCCGGCGGCGTGCGGCCGACCGGAGCGCAAGAGGAGAGTTCATGCAAGCAACTACCGCCCCGGCGGCGTCTGCAACGATTGCCTCGCTTCGGCCGGCGGCACGGCCGGCAAGCGCCGCTTCGGCTTACCAGGGCTACCAGACCTTGCGCCGCAACGGCGCCGTCGTGGCCTTCGAGCCCAATAAGATCGCGGTCGCCCTGATGAAGGCGTTTCTCGCGGTCCACGGCACGCAGGGAGCCGCGTCGGCCAGCGTTCGCGAGACGGTCGACGGGCTGACTGAATCGGTCGTTCGGGGCCTGCTCCGTTCGCGTCCGGGCGGCGGCACCTTCCACATCGAAGACGTGCAGGATCAGGTCGAGCTCGGCCTGATGCGCGGCGGCCATCACGAGGTTGCTCGCGCATACGTGCTCTACCGCGAACGCCGTTCCCAGGAGCGCGCCAAGCAGGTGCCGGTGGCGCTCGCTGTCGAACCTGCCTTCATGGTCACCGATCGTGGCAATCGTGTGCCGCTCGACGCGGCGCGCCTGCAGACGCTCATCGAATCGGCCTGCGCCGGCCTCGGCGCCGACGTGCGCCCCGAGCCGATCCTTGCCGAGACCAAGCGCAATCTTTACGACGGCGTGCCGATCGACGAAGTGCACAAGGCCGCGATCCTCGCGGCACGCACGCTGATCGAGAAGGATCCGGGCTATACGAGAGCGACGGCGCGTCTTTTGCTGCACACGATCCGGCGCGAGGTGCTCGGCGAAGAGCTTCTGCACTCGGACATGCACGCGCGCTATGTCGAGTACTTCCCGCAGTTCGTGAAGAAAGGCGTTCAGGCCGAGCTGCTCGACGAGCGCATGCTGCAGTACGACCTCGTCAAGCTCGGTGCCGCCTTGAAGGCCGATCGCGACCTGCAATTCGACTACCTCGGTCTGCAGACGCTGTTCGACCGCTACTTCCTGCACATCGACGAAGCGCGGATCGAGCTGCCGCAGGCGTTCTTCATGCGCGTTGCGATGGGCCTGGCGCTCGGCGAGATCGACCGCGAAGCTCGCGCGATCGAGTTCTACGAAGTGTTGTCGACCTTCGATTTCATGAGCTCGACGCCGACGCTCTTCAACGCCGGTACGCGCCGCTCGCAGCTGTCAAGCTGCTACCTCACGACGGTGTCCGACGACCTCGACGGCATCTATGAGGCGCTGAAGGAGAACGCGCTGCTGTCGAAGTTCGCCGGCGGCCTCGGCAACGACTGGACCAATGTGCGTGCTCTCGGCAGCCACATCAAGGGCACCAACGGCAAGAGCCAGGGCGTCGTGCCCTTCCTCAAGGTCGTCAACGATACGGCCGTCGCCGTCAATCAGGGGGGCAAGCGCAAGGGCGCCGTGTGCGCCTATCTGGAAACATGGCACCTCGACATCGAGGAGTTCCTGGAGCTGCGCAAGAACACCGGCGATGATCGGCGGCGCACGCACGACATGAACACGGCCAACTGGGTGCCCGATCTGTTCATGAAGCGGGTGATCGAGGCAGGCGACTGGACGCTCTTTTCGCCGAGCACCTGCCCCGACCTGCACGACAAGTTCGGCGCCGCTTTCGAAGATGCCTACACCCGCTACGAAGCCAAGGCGGCGCGCGGCGAGATCAAGCTCTTCCGGAAAATGAAGGCCGCCGATCTCTGGCGCAAGATGCTGACGATGCTCTTCGAGACCGGGCATCCGTGGATCACCTTCAAGGACGCATGCAACGTCCGCTCCCCGCAGCAGCACGTCGGCGTCGTCCACTCGAGCAATCTCTGCACCGAAATCACGCTCAACACCAGCGACACCGAGATCGCCGTCTGCAACCTCGGCTCGGTCAACCTGGCGCAACACGTCAGGAACGGCGTTCTCGACCAGATCAAGCTGAAGAAGACCATCGCCATCGCGATGCGGATGCTCGACAACGTCATCGACATCAACTACTACGCCGTCAAGAAGGCGCGCGATTCGAACCTGCGTCATCGGCCCGTGGGCCTCGGCATCATGGGTTTTCAAGACGCGCTCTACGACATCGGCGTGCCCTACGCATCGGATGCCGCAGTCGAGTTCGCCGATCGCTCGATGGAAGCGGTCTGCTATCACGCCTATTGGGCGTCGACCGAGCTGGCAGCCGAGCGCGGGCGCTATTCCAGCTATCGCGGTTCGCTCTGGGATCGCGGCATCCTGCCCATCGATTCCCTCGACCTTCTCGCCAAGGAGCGCGGCTCGCTCGCCGGTAGCGACCAGCCGTTGGTCGACATCGATCGCTCGTCGACGCTCGACTGGAACGCGCTGCGCCAGCGGATCGGCGAGCACGGCATGCGCAACTCGAACTGCGTCGCCATCGCGCCGACGGCGACGATCTCGAACATCGTCGGCGTCAGCGCCTCGATCGAGCCGTCGTTCGGCAACCTGTCGGTGAAGTCGAACCTGTCGGGCGAATTCACGATCGTCAACGAGTACGTGGTTCGCGACCTGAAGAAGGTGGGCCTCTGGGACGAAGTGATGGTCATGGACCTCAAGCACTTCGACGGCTCGTTGCAGCGCATCGACCGCGTCCCCGCCGATCTGAAAGCGCTCTACGCAACCGCATTCGAGATCGAGACGAAGTGGCTGGTCGAGGCCGCGGCGCGGCGCCAAAAGTGGATCGATCAGGCCCAGTCGCTCAACATCTACATGGCCGGCGCGTCGGGCAAGAAGCTCGACGAGACCTACAAGTTGGCGTGGCTGCGCGGCCTGAAGACGACCTACTACCTGCGCACCCTGAGCGCGACGAATGCCGAGAAGTCGACGGTCAAGTCGAGCCAGCACAACGCCGTGGGCAACGGTTCGCGATCGAGCGCGAGCGGCCCGACCGCATCGTCGCCCGCGCCGGCCATGTCGAGCGCCGCGCTCGGCGCCGATGCCGAATCGGAAGTGAAGTTCTGCGCGCTCGACAACCCGGAATGCGAAGCGTGTCAGTGAATCGAAACGAACGCATCCCCACATCGTTCGAGGCGATCGCGCGTGATGCATTCATCACGCACTCGATGCGACGGAGCAACATCGGTCGCACCTTGCGATCGATAACGCTTGGGCTTTGCATCTATCGCTCGGATAATTGAGAGGCAGAGGAAATATCCGCAATGTTGGTTTGGGAAGAAGACAGAACCACCGAGACCGTTCACGCCGCAAGCACCGCGCTCCGCGCGGTTCCCGCCTTGCGATCGGCCCACCCGTCGGCCGCAGAGACAGCGCTTCCTCTCGAATCGCAAGCCGTCGTCTCCGCTTCCGCCTCACCTGCCGTTGTGCCGATCGCGCGCCGCGTCAAGGCAGCCGACAAGCGGATCATCAACGGCCGCACCGACGTCAACCAGCTCGTTCCGTTCAAGTACAAGTGGGCGTGGGAGAAGTACCTCGCCACCTGCGCCAATCACTGGATGCCGCAGGAAGTGAACATGTCGCGCGACATCGCGACGTGGAAGGATCCGAACGGCCTCACGGAAGACGAGCGTCGCATCGTCAAGCGCAACCTCGGCTTCTTCGTCACCGCCGATTCGCTCGCTGCGAACAACATCGTGCTCGGCACGTATCGCCACATCACCGCGCCCGAATGCCGCCAGTTCCTGCTGCGCCAAGCCTTCGAGGAAGCGATCCACACGCACGCGTATCAGTACATCGTCGAATCGCTCGGCCTCGACGAGAGCGAGATCTTCAACGCCTACAACGAAGTTCAGTCGATCCGCGACAAGGACGAGTTCCTGATCCCGTTCATCGAGGCGATCTCGGATCCGCACTTCCACACCGGCACCGAAGAGAACGATCGCACGCTGCTCAAGTCGCTGATCGTCTTCGCCTGCCTGATGGAAGGCCTCTTCTTCTACGTCGGCTTCACCCAGATCCTGGCGCTCGGCCGGCAGAACAAGATGACAGGCGCTGCCGAGCAGTACCAGTACATCTTGCGCGACGAGTCGATGCACTGTAATTTCGGCATCGACCTCATCAACCAGATCAAGGCCGAGAACCCGCACCTGTGGACGGCGGAGTTCAAGGCCGAGATCAAGGCCTTGTTCGAGCGTGCCGTCGCGCTCGAGTACCGCTACGCGGAAGACACCATGCCGCGCGGCGTGCTCGGCATGAACGCGTCGATGTTCAAGGGCTATCTGCGCTATATCGCCAACCGGCGAGCGACGCAGATCGGCTTGCCGGAGCTCTTCCCGAACGAGGAAAACCCGTTCCCGTGGATGAGCGAGATGATCGATCTGAAGAAGGAGCGAAATTTTTTCGAGACGCGCGTGATCGACTACCAGAGTGGTGGCGCGCTGTCGTGGGACTGAGGCTGGACCCGACACTGCGCTCGCGCACGGTGCGGTGCCTGCCGAATGCCGAATCGCCTCTGCAGGCGGTTCGGCTTGAGCCCGTAGCGAAAGCGAACTACGGCAACGAGATCAAGATTCGCAGGACGCAGAGCAGCGACCAAGAGCGCTGCCGGCCTGCAACCCGATTCACGGTACCGGGCGCCATTCCTGGGCAGTTCGGACCGTGAATAGCTGGCCGCCTCCTTTGGAGACGACCGGTTCCATGTCAACTTGATCAAGGAGAAACGTAATGGCAACTGCGAAAAAAGCCGCCAAAAAGGCGCCGGCGAAGAAGGCCGCCAAGAAGGCCCCGATGAAGAAGATGGCCGCCAAGAAGGCGCCGG
>JBDTIO010000597.1:0-6096 GCA_039936375.1 Caldimonas sp.
GACCGTGGTCGACATGATCGAGAAGCACCGCGCCGACCTCGGCATCGCGCCCAGGAAGATCGGCGACGACGAGATCGTGCATCGGCTCGTCTATGCGCTCGTCAACGAGGGCGCGAAGATCGTCGACGAAGGCATCGCCCAGCGCGCCAGCGACATCGATATGGTCTACCTCACCGGCTACGGCTTTCCGATGTTCCGGGGCGGCCCGATGAACTACGCGGACACGCAGGGCCTGTTCAACGTCGTCGAGGCGATGAAGCGCTTCGCCCGCAATCCGCACGACGACGTGTCGTTCTGGAAGCCGGCGCCGTTGCTCGCCAGGCTCGCGTCCGAAGGCAAGTCGTTCACCTGATCCGCCGGCCGACCGGCGTGCGGAAATTCTTCGTGCTGCTCAGCTTCTCGCTAACGCACCGCTGAGCCGCAAGACAAGGAAAGTCATGAACGATCGCGCCACCTTCACTCGCATGGAAGACAGCACCCAGGCCGACTGGCAGAAGATCGGCGCGGAATTCACGCCATTCGCCCGCGCATTGCCGGATCGCCTGTTCGCGCACCTGAAGCTGCTCGACGGCGACTACGGCGGCTTCCCCGTCGACCGCTACACCCATTCGCTGCAGACGGCAACCCGGGCCCTGCGCGCCGGCCGCGATGACGAGTACGTCGTCTGCGCGCTCTTGCACGACATCGGCGACACGATCGGCACGATGAACCACTTCGACATCGCCGCGGCGATCCTCAAGCCCTTCGTGAGCGACGAGAACCTGTGGATGGTGCAGCACCACGGCATCTTCCAGGGCTACTACTTCTTCCATCACGTCGGCCTCGACCGCAACTTGCGCAATCAGTTCGCCGGCCATCCGCACTACGAGCGCACGGCCGAGTTCTGCGATCTCTACGACAACCCGGCCTTCGACGCGAGCGCCGAGACCTTGCCGATCGCCGAGTTCGAGCCGATGGTTCGCCGCGTCTTCGCGCAGCCCCGCAACAGCATCTACAAGGCCGCCGCGACCCCGGCAGCCGCCACCGCATCCGCCTGACTTTCGAGGAGCCTTCATGACCCAAGCCGTCATCGTCTCGACCGCCCGCACCCCGCTCGCCAAGAGCTGGAAGGGCGCCTTCAACATGACCCATGGCGCGACGCTCGGCGGCCACGCCGTCAAGGCGGCGGTCGAACGCGCCGGCATCGACGCCGCCGAGGTCGACGACGTCATCATGGGCTGCGCCACGCCCGAAGGCGCCACCGGCAGCAACATTGCAAGGCAGATCGCCTTGCGCGCCGGCTTGCCGGTGACGACGAGCGGCATGACGGTGAACCGCTTCTGCTCGAGCGGCCTGCAGACGATCGCGATGGCGGCGCAACGCATCATCGCCGGCGAGAACGACATCGTCGTCGCCGGCGGCGTCGAGTCGATCTCGTGTGTCCAGAACGAGGCCAACAAGCACATGATCGCCGACTCGTGGCTGCTCGAGCACAAGCCGACGATCTACTGGAACATGCTGCAGACGGCCGAGCAGGTGGCCAAGCGCTACAAGATCGAACGCGAGCGGATGGACCGCTACGGCGCCGCCAGCCAGCAGAGGGCCACGGCCGCGCGCGATGCCGGCAAGTTCGAGGCCGAGATCGCGCCGATCACGGTGCTCGCTGGCGTCGCTGACGCGGTGATGGGCCTGCGCACGAAGGAAGTGACGATCAGCGCCGACGAAGGGATTCGCCCCGGCACGACCTACGAAGGCATAAAGGACATCAAGCCGGCCATTCCCGGCGGCGTCATCTCGGCCGGCAACGCCAGCCAGTTCAGCGACGGCGCCGGCGCCTGCGTGCTCATGAACGAGAAGCTCGCCGAGCAGCGCGGCCTGAAGCCGCTCGGCCGGTTCCTCGGCTTCGCCGTTGCCGGCTGCGAGCCGGATGAAATGGGCATAGGCCCGGTCTTCGCCGTCCCCAAGGTACTCAAGCGGCTCGGCCTCAGCGTGGCCGACATCGATCTGTGGGAGCTCAACGAAGCCTTCGCCGTGCAGGTGCTCTATTGCGCCGACACGCTTGGCATTCCGATGGACCGGCTCAACGTCAACGGCGGCGCCATCGCCGTCGGCCATCCGTACGGTGTCAGCGGCCAGCGCCTGACCGGCGCGGCGTTGATCGAAGGCAAGCGCCGTGGCGCGAAGAAGGTGGTGGTGACGATGTGCATCGGCGGCGGCATGGGCGCGGCCGGCGTGTTCGAGGTGCTTTAAAGAAAGCGAGCGACATCAAGCTCAAGGGCCGCGCATGAAATTCAGCGACTTCTTCGAGGCTATGGATGCCGCTACTGTCGAATACGTACTCGTCGGCGGTCTTGCGGTTTCGCTGCAGGGCGCTATTCGCGGGACGCTTGACGTCGACGTCGCTCTCGCGATGGACGACGCGAACCTCGCACGATTCATAGCCGCCGCTCGTGCCATGGGGCTGTCACCATTGTTGCCCGTTCCCATTGATGCACTTGCAGACGCTGCGCAAATCGATCGATGGTTCCGAGAAAAGAACATGCTGGCGTTCTCTTTGCGGGAAGCCACACCCGCTGGTCTGGTCGTCGATGTGCTGGTGCGGCCCGTCGTTCCATTCACGGAACTGCGCTCGGCAGCGGTTGTGAAGATGCTTGGTTCCGCGCGTATCCCCGTCGCCAGCGTGCAGCACCTGATCGCGCTCAAGTCCGGCACGGGTCGCAGCATCGACGAGTTGGATATCGCGCAGTTACGTCGGCTGCACGCTCCGTCGGAGCCGCCGCCATGAGCGCATCTTCCTTTATTGAAGTACATGGCACAGCGTGGTCGCCCGAGCAGACTCTCGAGTGGATGGAAGCCTTTCGATCTTTGATTCTCGAGACAGCGAGCAGCGACGGTGAGCAAGATGCCTATGAGCGCGTCCGTCGTTCAGATCCCATGCGTCAGGTGCGATTCGCAGCCATCCAGCAATGACCTACCGCTCGACGCTCGACTTCCTCTTGCACGACTGGCTCTCGGTCGAGTCGCTGCGCGAGCGGCCACGCTTCGCCGACCATTCACGCGACACCTTCGATTCGGTACTCGATACCTGCGAACGGATCGCCCGCGACAAGTTCGCGCCGTTCAATCGGCTCGCCGACACCGAGGAGCCCTGGTTCGATGGCGACAAGGTGCATCTGCCGGCCGCCAGTCACGCCGCGTCGCAGGCCTATTTCGAATCGGGCATGCTGGCCGCGACGCAGGACTACGACATCGGCGGCATGCAGCTACCGTGCGTCGTCGAGATGGCGGCCAACAGTTTCTTCTCGAAGGCCGGCATCGGCATCGGCGGTGGCGGCATGCTGACCAGCGGCAACGCGAATCTGCTGATGGCGCACGGCACGGCCCTGCAGAAGGAAGTGTTCGCGAGGAACGAGTTCGCGGGGCGCTTTTCGGGAACGATGTGCCTGTCGGAGCCGCAGGCCGGATCGAGCCTTTCCGACATCGTCACGCGCGCCGTTCCCGACGGTGCCGACTTCGAGAGCGACCCGCTCGGTCCGCGCTATCGGCTGCGCGGCAACAAGATGTGGATCTCGAATGGCGAGCACGAGCTGACGGAAAACATCATCCACCTCGTCCTGGCGAAGATCCCCGCAGCCGATGGCAGGCTCGTCCCCGGAACCAAAGGCATCTCGCTCTTCATCGTGCCGAAGAAGCTGGTCGATGCGAAAGGGCAGCCGACGGGCGAGCGCAACGACGTGTCCCTGGCCGGGCTGAACCACAAGCTAGGCTATCGCGGCATCCCGAACACGTTGCTGAATTTCGGCGAAGGCAAGTTCCCGGTGCGCGGCGCAGCCGGCGGGGACGGCACCGGCGCCGGTGCCGTGGGCTACCGCGTCGGCGCTGCAGGCGAGGGCCTGCGCTGCATGTTCCACATGATGAACGAGGCCCGCATTGCCGTCGGCCTGGGGGCGGCGATGCTCGGTTTCGCCGGCTACGAGGCCTCGCTCGAGTATGCGAAGTCGCGGCCGCAAGGCCGGCTGATCGGGCCGGGTGGCAAGGATGCGTCGAAGCCGCAGGTGCCGATCATCGAGCACGCCGATGTCAAGCGCATGCTGCTGGCACAGAAAAGCTATTGCGAAGGCGCGCTGGCACTCGAGCTGTATTGCGCCCGTCTGGTCGACGAGCTGCACACCGGTGGCGAAACGGCTCGGGCGCGCGCCCACCTCATGCTCGAGGTGTTGACGCCGGTCGCCAAGAGCTGGCCGAGCGAGTGGTGCCTGGAGGCGAACAGCCTCGCCATCCAGGTGCTCGGCGGCTACGGTTACACGCGCGACTTTCCGGTTGAACAGCATTGGCGCGACAACCGCCTCAACATGATCCATGAAGGCACGCATGGCATCCAG
Source organism: Caldimonas sp. (assembly GCA_039936375.1). Lineage (GTDB taxonomy): Bacteria > Pseudomonadota > Gammaproteobacteria > Burkholderiales > Burkholderiaceae_C > Schlegelella_A. The sequence goes on from JBDTIO010000597.1 coordinate 4,362, forward strand.
GCGCTCGACCTGCTCGGGCGCAAGGTCGTGATGAACGAGGGGGCCGGCCTGGCCGCGTTGCGCAACGCGATCGACCAGACGATTGCCGGCGCGAGTGCCGAAACCACGCTTGCGCCGTATGCGAAAGCGCTGCAGGCGGCCGGCGATCGTCTCGAATCGGCGACGCGCGCGGCCTGGGCCACCGGTTCCGCCGATGAAGCGCTCGCCAACGCGACGCCGTATCTGCAGGCCTTCGGCCACGTCGTGGTCGCCTGGATCTGGCTCGACGTCGCCACCCGCGCCATCACCGGCGCGCTCGACGCGTCGCAGCGTGGGCGGCTCGCCTGTTGTCGCTACTTCTTCCACTACGAGTTGCCGAAAGTGGCCGCCTGGCTCGGCGTCGTCGAGTCGCGCGACGACACCTGCCGAACGATGACGGAGGAGTCGTTTTGAAATTGCCGGCGGCACGCGTCGACGTGTGGATCTGGGTTCTCATCTACGGCGGCCTGTTCGGCGTCATTCTCGGCCTCGCTCTCGGCCGTGACGGCGCAGCCTTCGGCTGGGGCATCGTCGCAGGCGGTGCCGTGGCGGCACTCGCCGGCGCGGTCCTTGTCTGGGTTCGCTCGCGCATGAGCGATCCGACGAAACACTGACTCTGCCGGCGAACACGCTCTTCATCAAGGACAGTCATACATGAGCACCAACATCCACAAGCTCTTCGATCTCACCGGCAAGACGGCGCTGGTCACCGGCGGCTCGCGCGGGCTGGGCCTGCAGATCGCCGAGGCGCTCGGCGAGGCGGGCGCGCGCGTCATGTTGACGTCGCGCAAGGCTGCCGACCTCGAGGAATCGGCGGCGCAGCTGAAGAGCCACGGCATCGAGGCGCTCTGGATCGCCGCCGACGCGAGCCAGCCCAGCGAGATCGTGCGCGTTGCCGAAGACGCCATCGCCCGGCTCGGCCACGTCGACATTCTGGTCAACAACGCCGGCGCCACCTGGGGTGCGGCGGCCGAGGATCACCCGCTCGAAGCCTGGGACAAGGTGATGAACCTCAACATCCGCTCGATCTTCCTGATGAGCCAGGCGATCGGCAAGCACACCATGATCCCGCGTCGGCAAGGCAAGATCATCAACGTGGCGTCGATCGCTGGCCTCGCCGGCAACAGCGCCGACATGGCGATGGTCGCCTACAACACCAGCAAGGCGGCGGTCGTCAATTTCACGCGCACCTTGGCCGGCGAATGGGGCAAGTACAACATCAACGTCAATGCGTTGGCGCCGGGCATGTTCCCGAGCAAGATGACAAAAGGCACGATCGCCCGCGTCGGCGCGGCCAACCTGGCCGGCCACGCACCGCTGCTGCGCATCGGCGACGACGACGACCTGAAGGGCGCGGCGCTGCTGTTCGCCTCGCAGGCCGGCAAGCACATCACCGGCCAGATCCTGCCGATCGACGGCGGTGTCTCCGCCATCATCGCGGCCTAGTAGTGGTACCCCCACGCTCACTTCGTTCGGTGCCCCCCGAGGGGGCCGAGTGCCGCGGCTCCAGGCCGGCCTGCGCCGGCCTGGACGGCACGAGGAGGCGTTGCATCTCGCAACGCCGCGGCCTGCAAGGCCGGCCGGGCTTGGGGCGGCCCGGCGCCCGGCCGATCGCTGCCGCATGAAGCTCGCTGTCCGCATTCCCTTCGCCGAATTGCTCGGGCTCGAGCTCGTGCGCTTCGAACGCGACGAAGCCGAGCTCGCGCTCGAGCTGCGC
>JBDTIO010000598.1:0-3633 GCA_039936375.1 Caldimonas sp.
GTGATGTGCAGTGCGGCCACGGCGCTCGCCGCAAAAAGGGCGGGGCAACGAGGATAGCAGCCGCCTGTCCCGCGAAGCGGAGGCGGCTGCGGCAGAAGGTCAGGGCGGCGACGCCGCCGATGCCTACTTGGTCGGCGCGGGTTGCGGTGCCGGGCCCGGCACGACGACGATCACAGCACCCGGCGTGGTGGTCGTCGTCTCCTTCAAAACGCCGCCACCGGCAACGCTGCCGCTCGTCGTGACCCGTTGGTTCGGCGCGATCGGGCCGAGCACGCGGGCGACGCAGCCGGCCTTGTCCTTGTCGGGAAGGGAGTTGCAGCGATCGGTCGCGTTGGCGACGGGCGAGCCGCTGTTGTCGAGTGTGTGGTGCTTGCGTTCTTCGAGCGCCGCGCCGGCTTCCTTCAGGCAGGTGGCGCGATCTTCGGCGGTGCGACCGGCGTCGCAATTGGCTCGATCCTTGAGATAGCGCGCCTGCGGCGTCATCATCGTCGTCGTGCTGCCGGCGGGCTGTTGCGCCCAGACGGCCGGACTGGCCAGGGCGCCGGCGAGCGCCGCGGCGGCGAGGAGAGAGAGCTTGCGGCCAGGGGCCGTGACGGGGTGATTCATGAGTTCCTCCAGAGCTGGCGCAACGATCGGCGCCAAGGTGCGCAGACGATACGGCGAGGCCTTTCGCCGCGACCGTAGGACGGTGCCGCCCTCTGGGGCCACCCGATGGCTCGTCCGGGGCGACAGGCGGCGGAGAATCGAGCTTCCAAGAGGATCTGCCGATGAAAAGACCGTCGATCGAATCACAGCTGTTCGAAGCGCTGGCCTTCGCCGCGCACAAGCATCGCGCCCAGCGCCGCAAGGACGTGGAGGCGAGCCCGTACATCAACCATCCGATCGCGCTGGCTCGCACGCTGACGGTCGAGGGCGGCGTCACCGACACCAAGACGCTGATCGCCGCGGTGCTCCACGACACCGTCGAAGACACCGACACGACGTTCGAGGAGATCGGTGCGATGTTCGGCGCCAAGGTAGCCGACATCGTGCGCGAGGTGACCGACGACACCACGCTCGACAAGGCCGATCGCAAGCGCCTGCAGATCGAACATGCGCCGCACCTGAGCAAGCGGGCGACGCTGGTCAAGCTCGCCGACAAGACCTCTAATCTGCGCGACGTCGCCACCAATCCGCCGCGTGGCTGGCCGCTGGAGAGGAAGCGCGCCTATTTCGACTGGGCCAAGGCCGTCATCGACCAGCTGCCGCCGGTCAACAAGCGGCTGCGCGCCGCCTTCGACGAGGCTTATTCGAAACGACCATGAAACAGCGCGAGGTCTCAGGCACCGTCCCACCAGACGGCGAGGCACAGTGCCACGCCCACGGCATAGAGAATCCACGTGTTCCAGACCGCGTAGGGATAGAACATGAGGGCGACACCGAGCCATTTCGTTCGCGTGCGACCGTGATGTTTGCCGACGTAGTAGGCATAGATTCCGATCAGGCCGAACAGGATCGCGCCGACAATGTAGGCCGGGCTCGGCAAGGTGAAGCCGAGCGTTTCTAGTAGGTTCAGTTCATCCTGCATGCGCAGCGTTCATCTCCTTCGACGACCATACCGCGTTTGCGGGCGGCTCCCTGTGCACGGGTTCACGCTGCTCGAGATGATGATCGTCATCGCGATCATCGCCATCCTGGCCTTGATTGCGTTGCCGGGAGTTCCTGACAAGTTCGTGCGCGACCAGATCGTCGACGCCGTCAAGCTCGCCGACATCGCCAAGACGCCCATCGCCGCCGCCTGGGCGGCGAGCGCGCCGCTGCCGCTCGACAATGCCGCCGCCGGGCTACCGCAGGCCGACAAGGTCGTCAACAACTACATCAGCTCGGTGGCGATCGAGTCAGGTGCGATCCAGATCACGTTCGGCAACCGCGCCAACGGCAACATCGTCGGCAAGATCCTGACGTTCCGGCCCGGCGTGATCGACGGCTCGCCGGTCGTGCCCGTGGCGTGGGTCTGCGGCAACGCCGAGCCGCCGAAAAACATGACGGCCAAGGGCCTCAACAAGACCGACGTCGCACCCAAATACCTGCCTCTCAACTGTCGGTCGAACGGGCCGCCGTCGTCGTTGAGCGGCTGACGGCCGTGGCTTGCCGCAGGCGCGCGTGATGGAGCTTCTGACCGCCGGGCTCGACCAAGCCTGCCTGCGAGGAGCAGGCAAGGACGTGCTCTCGCTCGCTGCGATCGATGTGCGCAATCGCAGCCTGGCCTGGGCCGCCCTCTTCGAGGCCGCGCTCGATCGTCCGATGCCGCGCACGACCTTCGACGTCGAACCGGAGCGGGCGACCCGGCCGCCGCTCTGGCGCCTCGGGCACATCGCCTGGTTCCAGGAATTCTGGATCGGCCGAAACGTGCAGCGCGGCCGCGGCGAGAGGGCCGATCCCTGTTTGCCGCGGCTCGCTTCGATCCTGCCGGACGCCGATCGCTGGTACGACCCGGCGCTCGACGATGGCGCGGCAAACGCCCAGCCGGCGCCGGACGACTCTCCCGACTTCGCGGCGACGCGTCTCTATCTGATCGAATCGCTCGAGAGCAGCCTCGAGCTGCTGGACGCCACTGGCGACGAAACCGACGATGCGCTCTACTTTCATCGCCTCGCGCTCTTTCACGAAGAGCTGCAGGTCGAGGGCTTCGCGGTGCTCGCGCAAACGCTCGGTATCGCTCTACCCGCCGGCTTCCTGCCGCGCATCGCGACGCAGGCGTCGCGGCCGGCGCTTCTGTTCCCGGCGACGCGCTGGCTGCTCGGCACAAGTGCGCCGGGCTTTCGCTTCGACAACGAGTGCGAGCCGCATCTGGTGGCGATTCCCGAATTCGAGATCGATGCGCAGGCCGTCACCTGGGCGCAGTTCGGCGAGTTTGTCGAAGACGGCGGCTACGACGAACCGGCGCACTGGAGCGAGGCCGGCTGGGCCTGGGTCAGCCGACGCGGCCGGCGCACGCCGCGCCATGTCGATCAGATGCGACACGGCGTGCTGCAGCACCGGTTCGGCCGGTTGACGCGCGTGCCGCAGGCAGAACCGGCCCTGCACGTGAGCTGGTTCGAAGCCGATGCCTGGTGCCGCTGGGCCGGCCGGCGGCTCCCCGGCGAGGCGGAGTGGGAGGCCGCGGCGCATCAGGGTGCAACGCGCGGATTTCGCCTGGGCGACGTGTGGGAGTGGACGGCCAGCACGTTCCGTCCCTACCCTGGCTTCTTCGTCGGCCCCTGGCGCGACTATTCGCAGCCGGCTTTCGGAGAGACCATGGTCTTGCGCGGTGCTTCCCTGGCCACGCCCCTCGCAGTGCGCAGCGCACGCTTTCGTCACTTCGCGCCGCCGCAGTCCGACGACGGCTTCTTCGGCTTCAGAAGCTGCGCGTTCTGAGCCCGGCTCGATCGTGCCCGCTGCCTGCCGCAGCCGCGGCGCGAGCAGGCTATTTCGAGATCGAAGGAATAGGAATCGTCAGGCCGTTGGGCGTCCCGGGAGGCGGCCCGCCGGGCGTGCGCGCCGAAGTTTCCGGCGTGCCGCCGACCGCGCCCGGAGTGACGACTGGCCGCCGCTTGCGCAGGCGGGGACGCTTCGTGGCATGCCCATGCGCACGCGCCGGCGAAGACGCTGACT
>JBDTIO010000599.1:0-5322 GCA_039936375.1 Caldimonas sp.
GCGCGATCCGCTCCTTGACGAGGCCGATGATGATGTCGTCACTGACGAGCGAGCCGGAGTCCATGACCTTCTTCGCCTCGAGGCCGAGCGACGTGCCGGCCTTGACGGCGCTGCGCAGCATGTCGCCTGTCGAGATTTGTGGAATGCCGAACCGCTTGCAGATGACTGCGGCCTGGGTTCCCTTGCCCGCGCCCGGCGCGCCCAACAGGATCAATCTCATGGTCGGTCGATCTCGTTCAGGCCGGCGATGCAAGCATCATAGGGGCGAGCCCGCGGGAAGCCTCGTCGCACCGCTCAGGCAAAACCCGCACCGCCGTGGGCGGCGAAGAGCCGGCGCGCCTTCTCGAGGTCCTCTGGCGTGTCGATGCCGATGCCCGGATCGCCATCGTCGACGTGGACCGCGATGCGCTCGCCGTGCCACAACACGCGCAACTGTTCGAGTCGCTCGATGACCTCGAGCGGGCTCGGCGCGAGCTCCGGGAAGCGGCGCAGGAAGCCGGCGCGATAGGCGTAGAGGCCGACGTGACGCAAGGGGGTGGCAGCGGTGTCGACCAGCGTGCCGTCGCGCGGCCAGGGGATCGGAGCCCGCGAGAAGTAGAGCGCCCGGCCGGCGGCGTCGATGACGACCTTGACGATGTTGACGTTGTTGAAGTCGGCGTTCGAGCGGATGGCATGTGCCGCGGTGCTCATGACGCAGTCGATGCGCCGTTCCAGGAGCGCGGCACAGGCATCGATCAGGGTCGGCTCGATCATCGGCTCGTCGCCTTGGAGATTGACGACGATGTCGTCGCCGTCGAAGCCGAGTCGCGCTGCCGCCTCGGCGATGCGATCGCTGCCGCTCGCATGCGTCTCGGAGGTCTTCACGGCGGCAATTCCGTGGTTCACGCAGGCGGCGACGATCGTCGAGTGATCGGCGGCGACGGTGACCGATCTCGCTCCCGACTGCGCCGCCCGGCGCGCCACGCGGACGATCATGGGGACGCCGCCGATCTCGGCCAGCGGCTTGTTCGGCAGCCGGGCCGAGGCGAGCCGGGCCGGGATCAGGACGTCGAAGACCAAATTGGGGTGCTAGGGGCCCGACAGGCCCTAGGCCGCAGTGGTCGGTTCGAGCGACGCGTCGAGCGCGCGCGCTTCGCCCTCGAGCATCACCGGAATGCCGTCGCGAACCGGAAAGGCGAGCCCGTCGGCATTGCAGACAAGCTCGTGCTGCTCGTGCTGCGGCGGGCGCCAGTACTGCAGCGGTCCCTTGCAGAGCGGACAGACCAGGAGGTCAAGCAGGCGTGTTTCCATGCGGTTCGTGGGGCGGTTGTGCAAGTGGCCGAAGAGGGAGCCGGGAAAGCAAGGCCTCGGCGAATCCGGGCCCAGGCTCGAAGTCTAGCGCCGCGACCCAGACACGCGCACCGATTCGCCGCTCCGGGACCAGCTTGACGGCATCCTTCTCGGTGATGACGACATCGCTCGTGCCGATGGGCCAGGGCAGGACGGCGAAGTCGAAGTGATCCGCAAGAGGCAACTCGTTGATGGTCAGGCCAGCTTCGCGCAGCATGTCGAAAAACCGCCGCGGTCGAGCCACTCCGGCGGCGGCGACGACAGGACGCATACGAAGTTGCTCGAGCACATCGGCGGACGCGGTGTCCCCTCGCCACCAGTCTGCGAGGGGCACCAGACGGGCCAGCGCACGTCGACTCGGAAAGCCCGGCAATGGAGTGGTCGGCGCCGCCGCGTTGTACAAGACGATGCGCTTCGGATTCGTGGCGCTGCCCGACCCTGATTCTGGCATCGGCTCGCGCAGGGGCCCGGCGGGCAGCATCCGGCCGTTGCCGACGCCGCGCTCATCGAAGACGACGACCTCGACGTCGCGGCCGAGACCGAGATGTTGCAAGCCATCGTCGCTGACGATCACGTCGACTTCCGGATGGGCTTGCAGCAGGGCGTGGCCGGCGGCGACGCGATCGGCGCCGACGAAAACCGGAGCGCCGGAGCGCCGGGTCAGCAGCAAGGGCTCGTCACCGGCGCGTCGCGCCTCGGTGCCGGCATTGACTTCGAGGATCTCGTTTTCGCGCTCGCGTCCGAAACCGCGAGAGACGATGCCCGGGCTCCAGCCGTGGGCGCGAAGCAGAGCCGTGATCGCGATGACCGCGGGCGTCTTGCCGGCCCCGCCGACAAGCAGGTTGCCGACGACGACGACGGGCACAGGAAGCGCGTGCGTGGTGGCGATGCCGCGTTGGTAGATCCAGCGCCGTGCCGCCGTCACACCGCCGAACAGCCATGCCAGCGGCAAGAACGCATGGCTCAGGCCGCCGCGCTCGGCCCACATGCGCTGAAGCCGACCGGCCGATCGCTCGCGCAGGCCGCCGGGCGTCGACCCAATCACCATCGGCTCGCGTTCGCTCAGCGAGCGGCCCCGGCCGACGATTGGGTCGCGAACGTAAGCTTCGAAAGCCCGGCGCGGCGGGCCGCGTCCATGACGTTGATGACGCTTTGATGCGCCGCCGTCGCGTCGGCGGAGATGATGAGGATCATGTCGCTCGACCCGCCAGCTGCCGCGATCAGCTCGGCGGTGAGTACCTCGACGCTGCGGCCGTCGACGGGCTTCTTGTTGATGGCGTAGCGGCCATCGGCCGCAACGGCGACGATGATCTCGTGCGGCCGGTCACGCGCCACATCGGCGTCGGCTATCGGCAACGAGATCTGCAGCTCGGTGAACTTCGAATACGTCGTCGACAACATGAGAAAGATGAGGATCACCAGCAGCACGTCGATGAACGGGATCAGGTTGATCTCCGGCTCCTCCGGCTTGGGCCTGCGAAAGTTCATGTTGTCGACACCACCCGGAGCGTGGGGACGGACATCTCAGGCGGCGCGTGGCATCGCGAAGCGCATGAGATGAGGCACCATGCGATCGGCGGCCTGCTCCATGGTCAGCGAATAGGCATCGACGAGGCCACGGAAATAGCGATAGAACATCAGCGATGGAATGGCGATCATGAGACCGAACGCGGTGTTGTAGAGGGCCACGGAAATGCCGTGTGCCAGCAGGGTCGGGTTGCCGCCGCCGGGAGCCTGCGAGCCGAAGATCTCGATCATGCCGATGACCGTGCCCATGAGGCCCAGCAACGGGGCCGCCGAGGCGATCGTGCCGAGCGTGTTGAGGTAGCGCTCAAGCCGATGGACGGCGGCCCGGCCGGCCGTCTCGAAGGTATTGCGCAGGGCGCCTTCGGTGATGCGCGGCTCGGCGATCACGGCACGCAGGCCGGCCGCCAGCACCGTGCCCAGTACCGAGTTGTCGGCAAGCTTGTTGACCACGTCCGGCGCCGGCAAATGGGCCCGGGTCACCGAGATCACTTCGTCGAGCAGCCGCGAGGGAGCGACGCGAAGCGCACGCAGACTCGCGAATCGCTCGATGATGACAGTCAGTGCTGCGATCGAACAGATGAGCAGCGGCCAGATCGGCCAGCCGGCCGCTTGTATTATCGAAAACAAAAGGGCCCTTTCCTGCGGCCGTTCAGTCTCTCGCGCATCGCCGCGCGCGGATTATGGCGTGAGCGTCGCGCCACCCTTCGGAGCGCGGCTGCGACTTCGTGCCGCAAGGCGCGCGAGATCAAAAAGCAGGGTCGATGTCGTCCACCGCAGCCGTGGATAACTTTGTGGACAACCGGGCGGCGCTGCGGCGCTGCGTCAACGCCGGCGCGACGCCGATCAGATTGCTGAAGAATTGAGCAGAAAAAAGTTGTTCCATATCAACGACTTGCTTCGTGGGCATGCCATCTGCGCCGGCATCTTGCCGCAACGGGCCAGCAATGGCGCGGCTGTGGAGTTGTCAGGCCGCGCCTGCGCTGGGTTTGCCGATGATTGAGAACGTCACACCGCCCTCGCGGAGCGCGGTGTGGAGCGTCGGCCAGCTCATCGCCGCCGTCGCCGAACTCGTCCGGATGGGCCTTCCCCATGCACCGTCAGAGGCGAAGTGTCCGGGTTTTCCCGCGCGGCAAGCGGCCATTGCTATTTCAGCCTGAAGGAACCTGAGGGCGGCGCCACCTTGCGTTGTGCGATGTTCAGACGCGTCGCCCAGCTGGTCGACTTTCAGCCCCGGGAAGGCGACGCCGTCGAATTGCGCGGCCGGCTCGCCGTCTACGAGCCACGTGATGAGTTGCAACTCGTGGTCGAATCGATGCAGAAGAGCGGAGCGGGCGCGCTCTACGAGCGATTCCTGTTTCTGAAGGCAAAGCTCGAGAGCGAAGGGCTTTTCGATGCCGCGATGCCGGCGTACCCTGCGAGCGTCGGCGTCGTCACATCGTTGACCGGCGCCGCCCTGCACGACGTGGCGACGACGCTGGCTCGCCGCTCGCCGCACGTGCGGGTCGTCGTCTATCCGGGCGCCGTTCAGGGTGCCGAGGCGCCGGCCGCCTTGTGCCGCGCCATTGCCGGCGCTTCGGTGCGCAACGAAGTCGACGTGCTTGTCGTCTGCCGCGGCGGCGGCTCGCTCGAAGACCTGTGGGCCTTCAACGATGAATCGGTGGCGCGCGCCATCCGGTCGGCGCCGATGCCGGTCGTGAGCGGAGTCGGTCACGAGACCGATGTCACCCTGGCCGATCTCGCCGCCGATTTGCGCGCGGCGACGCCGACGGCGGCGGCCGAAATCGTTGCGCCGGCGACCGCGACGATGCGCACGGCATTGCAACGGCACGGCGACGGCATCGGCCGGGATCTCGTTGGCGCGCTCGAGCGCGAAGGACAACGCCTTGATCGGTTGACGGCACGACTCACGAGGCCGGCCGAGAACGTGCGCCGGCGCGGCCATCGACTCGATCTGCTCAGCCAGCGTTTGCGCAGTGCGACATGGCGCGAGGTGGCGGCGCAGCGCGCGCACTGCCTGGCAACCGGCGCTCGCCTGAGCAGCTCGATTCACCTGGCGCAAGGGCGCAACGCGAGTCGGCTCGAGAGCGCGGCGGTTCGTCTTGCGGCGATCGATCCGCGCCGTGTGCTGGCCCGTGGCTACGCGCTTCTTTCGGATCGGCACGGCAAGCCGGTGGCGAGCGTCGCGTCGTTGACACCCGGCGAGGGTCTTGTCGCGACGCTCAGGGATGGCCACGCTGATCTCGTTGTCGCCTCGATCGGGCGGTTGCCGCAGACGCCCTGAGAGACCGATGCCAGGCCATGCGCCCGGGCACGTCGAATGCCCGCCGTCAAGCTGCCTACAATCATTCAAGCCGAATCAACCGTCTATCGAGAGGATCGTCATGGAACGCACTTTGCCCCCGCTGCCGTATGCGATGGACGCGCTGGCGCCCAGTCTCAGCAAGGAAACGCTGGAGTACCACTACG
>JBDTIO010000600.1:0-7167 GCA_039936375.1 Caldimonas sp.
TGGCAGCGGCTTGCAGAATCGCCCGCTGGGTGACGCCGAGGGCGGCCGTCGACTCGGCCGTCTGCCGCCATTTGAGATCGGGATGGCGACGCAAGGTGCCGAGCCCGGTGCATGGCGCATCGACAAGGACGCGGTCGATCTTGCCGGCGAGCCGCTTGATCCGGTCGTCTCGCTCGTGCGCGATCTGCACCGGGTAGACGTTCGAGAGACCGCTTCGCGCCAGGCGCGGCTTCAGAGCGGCCAGGCGATGGCCTGAGATGTCGAAGGCATAGAGCCGGCCGGTGTTGCGCATCTGCGCGCCGAGCGCGAGCGTCTTGCCGCCGGCGCCGGCGCAGAAGTCGACGACCATCTCGCCCCGCCTGGCACCGGTCATCAGCGCAAGCAGCTGACTGCCTTCGTCCTGCACTTCGACCGAGCCTTCGGTGAAGAGGCCGTGCTTCTGCAGGGCCGGCTTGCCGGCGACGCGAATGCCGACCGGCGAGTACGGCGTCGCCTCGGCCTCGATGCCGTCGGCGCGCAGACGGCCGAGCACCTCTTCGCGGCTGGCACGGGCGACGTTGACGCGGAGGTCGAGCGGCGCCGTCTGGCCGACGCTGTCGATCCAGGGCCAGAACTCGTCGCCGAGCGCCGGCTGCAGGCGTTCGGCGATCCAGTCGGGCAGGTTGTGGCGCAGGCGCTCGGGCAAGGCACCCCGGTCGACGGCGCGGCTGTGCTCGAGCCAGGCGAGCTCGTTGTCGCTCAGCGACGCACGCAGGAAACCGGCGTTGCCCTGCCAGCCGAGAATCGCGAGCCGGCGCTCCATCTCGCCGCTGCCCGACAGCGCCAGGTGGCGATAGAGCAGCAGTTCGCGCAGCACGGCAAAGACCGATTCGGCCAGCGAGTGCCGCTCGCGCGAGCCCAGGGCACGCGATTCGTGGAAGAACTCGGAGACGATGCGATCGGCCGGCTGGTCGAAGCGGAGGACGCGATGCACGAGCTCGGTGGCGGCCTCGAGCAAGGCGTTCGGATGCATCGCTGCGATTATCCTTGCCGCCTGCACGCCGCGCCGCGGTGGCGCCCATTGCCTTCGAGTTCCACCGCCTCTTGTCCCGCAACCCGTCGTCGCCCCCTGCGAAGAAGCCGCCGCCGCGCGTGCTGGCGCACCACCGCCTGGTCGTCTGTGCGATCGTCGGCGGCATCGCCGCGGTCGCCTGGCCCGACGTGCAGACGTTGCTGTCGCGCGCCCTCATCGGCTGGAACGTGCTCGCCTGGCTCTATCTCGGCTGGGTCGTCGTCGTCTTGAGCCGCGCCGATTCCGGCCACATCAAGCGCGTCGCCCTGGCACAGGCCGACAGCGCGGCCAACGTGCTGACGGTGGTGGTCGTCGCCGCCGTGACGAGCCTCGTTGCCGTGGTCTTCGAGCTCATCGCCGCGAAAGCGGCGGGGCCGCACCACGCTGCCGCGCATCTCGCCTTCGCCTTCGTCACCGTGCTCGGGTCCTGGCTGTTGCTGCCGACCGTGTTCGCGCTGACCTATGCCGCCGCCTATTACGGGCCCGACCCCGATTGCGGCTTGGAATTCCCCGGCGCCGCCGCGAAGTTCGAGCCCGACCACACCGACTTCCTCTACTTCTCGTACACCATCGCCGTGACGGCACAGACCTCCGACGTCGCCGTGACGACACGCGAGATGCGCCGACTGGTGATCTTCCAATCGGTAATGTCGTTCGTGTTCAACACAACGATCCTGGCGTTCGCAATCAACGCCGCGGCCAGCTTTTTCTAGCCCGGCCAGAGCAGCAGTTGCGACTCACCGCGAGCGTGAAAGACGCGGCCATCGCGGCGCTCGAGCATGCCTTCGACGAACCAGCGCAGCGCCTGCGGATAGAGCCGGTGCTCCTGCTCGAGCACGCGCGCCGACAGCGCCGATGCGGTATCGGCCGGCAGCACCGGCACAAGCGCCTGGCCGATGATCGGCCCGTGATCCAGATCGGCAGTCACGAAATGAACGCTGGCGCCGGCCACCTTGCAGCCGGCCTCGATCGCCCGAGCATGCGTGTGCAGGCCCGGGAACATCGGCAGCAGCGACGGATGGATGTTGACCAGGCGACTTTCGAAGCGCTGCACGAAGCCCGCAGTCAGGATGCGCATGAAGCCGGCGAGCGCGACGACGTCGGGCGCGAAGGCCTCGATCGCCTCAGCGAGCGAGGCGTCGAAAATCTCGCGCGACCCAAAAGCCTTGTGGTCGACCACCGCCGTCGCGATGCCGTGCGCCCGCGCGAAGTCCAGGCCCGCAGCATCGGCGCGATTGCTGAGCACGGCGACCACGCGCGCCGGCCATCGCTCGGCGGCGCAGCGGCGAACGATCGCCTCCATGTTGGAGCCGCGCCCGGAGATCAGGATGACGATGTTTTTCATGCGCGGCCGAAGTGTATCGGCGCGCCTCGGCCGCAAAACTACAATCGCTCCCCTTTGCCGATGACGAGCCGCGGCCGATGAGCGAGAGCATTTCCACGACGACGAGCGCTAGCGCTGCCGCGACCCCCGGCGCCGCGCCGCGCCGCGAGCGCGTGCTCTCGGGCATGCGCCCGACCGGCGCCCTGCACCTCGGCCACTATCACGGCGCGCTGAAGAACTGGGTACGGCTGCAGAGCCTCTACGAGTGCTTCTACTTCGTCGCCGACTGGCACGCGCTGACGACCCACTACGAAGAGCGCGGCGTCATCGAGAAGAACGTCTACGACATGGTGGTCGACTGGCTTGCCGCCGGCATCGACCCCGACAACGCGACCCTCTTCATCCAGAGCCGTTTGCCCGAGCACGCCGAGCTGTTCACGCTTTTGGCGATGGGCACGCCGCTCGGCTGGCTCGAGCGCGTGCCGACCTACAAGGACCAGATCGACAAGCTGAAGGATCGCGATCTCGCGACCTACGGCTTCCTCGGCTATCCGCTGCTGCAGGCGGCCGACATCCTGATCTATCAGGCCGCCTACGTGCCGGTCGGCGAAGACCAGTCGTCGCACGTCGAGCTGACGCGCGAAGTGGCACGTCGCTTCAATCACCTGTACGGGCGCGAACCGAATTTCGACGAGCTGGCCCGCAACGTCGTCAAGAAGCTCGGCAAGGACGCGGCGAAGGCGTTCGAGGCAGCACGCAAGGCTTTCCAGGAACAAGGCGGCGAGGAAGCGCTGCAGCGGGCCCGGGCGATCGTCGAATCGAGCCGCTCGCTGGGAGCGGCTGACCGCGAGCGGCTCGATGCCTGGATTCGCGGCACCGGCCGGACGATCCTGCACGAACCGCAAGCCCTGCACACCGAAGTGAAGAAGCTGCCCGGCCTCGACGGCGCGAAGATGAGCAAGAGCTATGGCAACGGCATCGCCATGCGCGAGGAGCCGGCCGAGGTCGAGCGCAAGATCCGGCGCATGCCGACCGACCCGGCGCGCGTGCATCGCAACGATCCGGGCGATCCGGAGAAGTGCCCGGTGTGGCAGCTGCACCAGGTCTATTCGAACGCCGAGACCCAAGCCTGGGTGGTGCGCGGCTGCACAACGGCGGGGATCGGCTGCCTCGAGTGCAAGCAGCCGGTGATCGAGGCGATCCAGCGCGAGCAAGCGCCGTGGCGCGAGCGGGCCGAGGCCTATCTCGCGGACCCGAAGCGGGTGCACTGGATCGTCGAGGTCGGCACCGAGCGCGCCCGCACCGTGGCGCGACAGACCATGCGCGAAGTGCGTGAGGCGATGGGCCTCAGCTACTGAACCGGCGACGGCTCATCGCCTGACGCGGCGAGGCGGCGTCACGATGCGGCCGGCCTTGCGGCCCAGCCTGCTCTCGGTGCCGGCCAGCAGCCTCGAGATGTTCAACGAATGGCGCCAGACGAGCAGCACCGACATGAGCGTGATCAGCGCGGCCTCCGGCCCGGCGCCCCAGATCAGGAGCTGATAGAACGGCGCGAAGACAGCGGCGACGAGCGAGGCCAACGACGAGTAGCGAAAGAACGCGACGATGATGAGCCAGGTGACGATCGTCGCCAGGCCGAGCCAGGGATTGAGTCCCAGCAGCACACCGGCGGCCGTTGCCACGCCCTTGCCACCCTTGAAGCGGAAATAGACCGGCCAGAGATGACCGACGAAGGCGGCGAGACCGGCCAGGCCCGGGCTCCAGTCGAGGGCGTCGCCGGCGATGCCGTAGCGCACGGCCAGCCAGCCGGCGAGAGCGACCGCAGCGAAGCCCTTCAATGCGTCGAGCGCGAGCGTGATGACTGCCGCCGGTTTGCTGCCCGAGCGCAGCACGTTGGTGGCGCCCGGGTTGCCCGAGCCGTAGCTGCGCGGGTCGGCCAGACCCATCGACCGGCTGACGATGACGGCGAACGACAGCGAGCCGATGAGGTAGCCGCCGAGCAGGGCGAGAAACGGAAAAGCGAGTGTCATCGGGACGATCGCGAAGGGCCGGAGTGCGTCGATTCTGGCTGGTTCGCGCAGCGCACCGGCCGCGCGCCGAGCAGCTTGATGAGGGACAGCGGGGCGATGCCCACGAGGTAGCCGCGCCGCCCGCCGTTGATGTAGATGGTGGCCAGCGCAAGCACGGTCTGCTCGACGTAGACAGGCATCTGCTTTTTCGTCGCGAACGGCGAGGTGCCGCCGACCTGGTAGCCGCTGTGGCGCTCGGCGACCTCGGGCGTGCAGGGCTTGACGTCCTTGACGTTCAGCGCACGAGCCAGATTCTTCGTGCTCACCTGTCTGTCGCCGTGCATCAGGACGACGAGCGGCCGCGCCTGGTCGTCCTGCATGACGAGCGTCTTGACGACGGCATGCTCGTCGACGCCGAGCTGGCGCGCCGATTCGGCCGTGCCGCCGTGCTCGAGATATTCGTAGACGTGCTCGCTGAAAGCGACGCCGGCCCGGCGCAACGCCTGGGTCGCCGGGGTCTCGCTGACGTGCCCCTGCTTCTTCGCCATGGCGAACATTGTGAGCGACCGCGCCAGGCGTTCGCCTCTGCCGCTATTCGAGACCGAAGCGCGTCTGTCGACCCCAGTTGCGTTGACCGGTGAGGAAGGCGACCCAGCCGAGCGCGGCGCCGGTGTGGCGCAACAGCTGGAAGGTGAACGGCTCGACGATCGCCGCGAGCAACGCCCAGCCGAAGCTGGCGCGCCGGGCGTCGTCGACCCAGCGCCGGTACAGGTGCACCGACCAGAGATGAAAGGCCAGATCGACGGCGATCTTGGCGCCGATCAGGATGGCGACCGGGCCGACGATGTCGAGCCGTCGCGTGACCACATAGAAGACGAGCAGCCCGAACGCGGTGAGGCCGTACAGCGGCTGCAAGGTGTCAATCGCCTTGACCGGCAGCATCAGGATGCCGAGGTAGCCATAGCGCGCATCGCCGACCATTGCCCGATACCAATACTGCGTCTGCAGGAAGCCGCCGAACCAGCGCCGGCGCTGGCGCAGGAAGGCGCCGACGCTGCCCGGTGCCTCGGTGCGCGCCTGGGCGCCGCCGAGAACGCGAAAGCGCCAGTCGAGCCCGTGGCCGACCGCATGGCGGCGCATGCGGTGAATGAGTTCGTAGTCCTCGACCAGACAGGCCGGATCGAAGCCGCCGACGGCGACCAGCGCGCTGCGCCGAAAGCCGGCGAAGGCGCCCGAGATGAGCAGCAATCCGTCGACCTGCATCCACGCGTAGCGCGACAGGAAGTTGCGGATGTATTCGTAAGTCTGAAACCACTCGAGGCAGCGGCCAGCCAGCGTCAGCTTGCAGAGCGGCGTGATGACGCCGGTGACGGCGGCCAGCGCGCCTTCGGCTTCGAAGGCGTGACGCACGACGGCGATCGCCCGCGCATCGAGCAAGGTATCGGCGTCGACGGTCAGGAGAATGTCGCAGTTGCTCTTGACGATGGCGGCGTTCAGCGCGCGCGCCTTGCCGCCGTGCGGCAGACGTAACCACGCGAGCGATGGATGCGTCGCGCTCGGCGCGCTGAGCTCGCCGGGGCGCGGGGCGACCAGGCCGTATCGCTCGGCAAGAAGCGCCGCCGTGCCGTCGCTCGAGCCGTCGTCGGCGATGACGATCGCGTCCGGCGGGTCACTCTGCTCGAGCAGCGCCGCGATCGTCGCCGGCAGCACCTTCGCTTCGTTGTGCGCGGCGACGACGAGGCCAACGCTGCATCGCTCGACGCCCATGAGAGGCTGCGGCGGGCGCAGCAGCCGCCACGTGTGCCAGCCGACGAAGCCTTGCAGCAACGTGTCGTAGGCGATGTAGGCGATGCCCACCGACCAGGCGAGCACGCCGCCCTGAACGAAGGCGAGCACGAACAGCGCGATCCAGGCGACGAACACGGCGGCGTGGATCGCGACGCTGCGCCAAGGCGTCGGCGGCGGCGACAGGCGGGAAGATGCCCGGGTTCGGGCTGGCGTGAGGGGGTCGGTCAAGAGCGAGGGCTGTGGCTTCGGACGGATCGCGAGACTACGCAGGAAACGCGCCGCCGGACGCCGCCGGGTCTTTGCTGGCGAGCAAAGTTCATCCTGGTGTGAAATAGCCACCCATGCCGATCGACCGATACACGCGCACCGCCGTCGTCCTGCACTGGCTGATCGCCGTGCTGATCCTCTTCAACGTCGTGCTCGCCCTGTCGGCCGATCATCTTCCCGACGACTGGGTGCGGCCGGTCATCGATACGCACAAATCGACCGGGATCACCGTGCTCGGCCTCGTGCTGCTGCGCATCCTCTGGCGCGTCGCGCACCGGCCGCCGGACTTTCCCGTGGGCTATGCGCGCTGGGAACGAATCGCCGCGCAAGTCGCTCACGGTGTCCTCTACGCACTGATCCTGTTGCTGCCGATCTCGGGCTGGATGCACGACTCTGCGTGGAAAGACGCCGCCACCCACCCGATGACGCTCTACGGCCTCGTGCCCTGGCCGCGCATCGGCTGGATCGAGCACGTCGACGCGGTATCGAAGGAGCATCTGCACGATCTCTTTGGCGGCTTCCACACCGCCTTCGGCTACGTGCTCTACGGGCTGCTGGCGCTGCACATCGGCGGCGCACTCAAGCACCAATGGATGGACCGCGAGCCGGAGCTGCAGCGGATGTCGCTCTAGCGCGCGAGCGGCGGCGACGCCCGCTCAGGCTTCGGCGCGCGTGTAGATCAGCATGCGCCCTTTGTAGGCGGCGACCTCCGCTCCGGGCGCGACGGC
>JBDTIO010000601.1:0-3085 GCA_039936375.1 Caldimonas sp.
TCGTGCTCTGCGCCTTCGCGCAACACAACGTGCACCTGCTGCTGCTCTCGGGCATCGGCAAGCCCTACGACCCGAAGGCGAACACCGGCGTCGTCGGCCGCAACTACGCCTACCAGATCACGTCGTCGGTCGACGTGTTCCAGGACGACATCGTCAACCCCTTCATGGGCGCCGGCGCGCTCGGCCAGGCGATCGACGAGTTCAACGGCGACAACTTCGACCACGGCCCGGAAGGCTTCATCGGCGGCGGCTACATCGCCTTGTGGAACACCGGCGGCCGGCCGATCCTCCAGCAGACCCAGGTGCCCGAAGGCACGCCCAAGTGGGGCAGCGCCTGGAAGCGAGCACGTGCCGAGAACTACCTCTCGGCGATGTCGATCGCGACGCACGGCAGCGTCATGTCGTTTCGCGATTCCTATCTCGACCTCGACCCCACCTACCGCGACATCTACGGCAACCCTTTGCTGCGCATGACCTTCGACTACCACGACAACGAGCTGAAGATGTCGCGCTTCCTCACCGACAAGGCCGCGCTGATCGCCCAGGCGATGAAGCCCCGCTCGATGCACAAGAAGTATCGCGAGGGGCACTACTCGATCGTCCCCTACCAGACGACGCACAACACGGGCGGAGCGGCAATGGGCGACGACCCGAAGACCAGCGTCGTCAACCGCTACCTGCAGTCGTGGGACGTTCCCAACGTCTTCGTTCTCGGCTCAAGTGTTTTCCCGCAGAACCACGGCTACAACCCGACCGGCACGGTCGGCGCGCTCGCCTACTGGGCAGCCGACGCGATCCGCAACAAGTACCTGAAGGCCCAGGGGCCACTGGTTTAAGTCTGAACGATGTCGCCGTGAAGCTGCGAACCCTCGTCCTGACTCTCGCCGGCACGATCGCGGTTGTCGGACTGACCTGGGCTGCGGCTTCCAGCGTGGCCACTTCGGCATCGGCATCGGCTGCGGCATCAATGACGGCTTCGAACATGGAGTCGACGGCATCCATGCCGGCGCAGGCGTCCGCTCCCGTCGCCGCGTCGGCGCTGGCCGTCGGGAGTGCTGCAATCGCGACAAGCCCGAATGCGGGGCACGCGGCTCCAGCAACGAGCGTCGAGCGAGGCCGCTATCTGGCCCGGCTCGGCGACTGCACCGCCTGCCATACGTCGCCCGGAGGCAAGCCATTTGCCGGCGGCCTTCCCATCGACACCGGCTTCGGCAAGATCTACACGCCCAACATCACTTCCGATCGCGAGACCGGTATCGGCGGCTGGTCGAAGGACGATTTCTACCAGGCGATGCACACCGGTCACGACGACGAAGGCAAGCATCTTTACCCGGCCTTCCCGTATCCCTGGTTCACGAAGGTCACGCGGGAAGACAACGATGCGCTGAAGGACTACTTCGACAGCGTCGCCGCCGTGCACCAGCCAAACAAGCCGATCGATCTCAACTGGTGGATGCGCTGGCGCGGTTCGTTGGCCGGATGGAACCTGCTCTGGTTCGACGAAGGCACGTTCAAGTCGGATCCTCAAAGGTCGGCGCAATGGAATCGCGGCGCCTACCTCGTGGAGGGCCTCGGCCACTGCGGTGACTGCCACACCCCCAAGGGCTATTTCGGCGGCGCACACCGCGACGACGCGCTGTCGGGCGGCTATACAAAAGGCGGTCACCACAACGGCTGGTTTGCGCCCAGCCTGCGCGGCGGACGTCGGGCCGGCCTCGGCGGCTGGAGCGAAGAAGACATCGCGCTCTATCTGAAGACCGGCGCCAATGCCCACACCGCCGCCGCCGGGCCGATGGCTGAAGTGGTGACGAAATCGACGCGCTTCTTTCGGGACGCGGATCTCTCCGCTGTGGCGATCTACCTCAAGAGCCTGCCCACGTCCCGCGAGGAGTTACCCGTTCAGAAAATGGACGCGGAGATGCTCACGCGCGGGCAGGGGCTCTTCGTCGACAACTGCGCGGCCTGTCACATGCATGACGGCGGCGGTATCGCGCACGTGTTTCCTCGGCTGATGAACAGCTCCTCGATCCAGGCGCACGAGCCGGCGACCGTGCTTCGCGTCGTCCTCGATGGCGCGGCCGTCCCCGGTGGCCCTGGGCAGCGCTCCTATATCGCCATGCCTGCCTTTGGTCGCAAGCTCGACGACAAGGAGGTGGCCGATGTCGTCAGCTACATCCGCAACGCCTGGGGCAACCAGGCCTCGACCGTCGACGCCGCCGACGTCGCCAAGGAACGCAAGGCGCTGGCGGTGTCCCAGGATTGACGTCATGCACGGCTCTGTCCTCGCAGTCGCTCTCGCCCTCGTCGCGCTCGTCGCGGCTCCGGCCCACGCGCAGAGTGCGATGCCGAAACAACCGATCGCAACGGGACCCCTCGTGGCAGCAGTTTGTGCCGCTTGTCATGGGGTCGACGGCAACAGCCAGAGGCCCGGCGTGCCCTCGCTCGCGGGCCAGATCCAGCCCTACCTCGAAGGACAACTCCATGCCTTCGCCGCGCAAGGCGAGCAGCGTGTGAGCGGCGTCATGGGAGCGATTGCCGTCAACCTGAGCGCCGACGAGATGAAGCAGCTGGCCACCTATTATGCCCGCCAGCAGCTTCGCCCTGCGACTTTGCTCGAAGTGGCTCCCCGGGTCCGAGCCGCGACGAGTCGCAGACACGGTCACGGCGAAAAGCTCTTCTTCGAAGGTCTACCCAAAAAGGGCGTTGCGTCTTGCGCGTCGTGTCACGGCGGCCGCGCCGAGGGACTGTCCGACCTGTTTCCCCGACTTGCGGGCCAGCATGAGTCGTACCTGGCCGAGCAACTGCGTCGCTTTCGGGCTCGCACTCGAACCACGGATCCCCGCGCCATGATGCGCAAGGTGTCTGCGCGGCTCACCGATCGTGACATCGAGGCTGTATCGCGATATCTTGCTCTTCTGCGTTGAATGCCACGACCCGTCATCCCTTGCTCATTCCGGAACCTCGCATGAACATCGTTCTTTCCTTCCGGTCCCAGTCTTGGCACGTTGCCGCTGCCGGTGTTTTTGTCGGGTTGCTTCTACCTTCCATCGGCGCACTGGCGCAAGCCTCGGCGCCGCCCGAGCAT
>JBDTIO010000602.1:0-6032 GCA_039936375.1 Caldimonas sp.
GGCCGCTGCTATACTTTCGGGTCAGTGCGGCTGTAGCTCAGTTGGATAGAGTACTTGGCTACGAACCAAGGGGTCGTGGGTTCGAATCCTGCCAGCCGCACCATGAGAATTCGAGAGGGTTGGCACGTCGAATCGGGCCAACCCTCTTTCACTTGTCCGAGCATCCGCCCAAGAGATATGTCTGAACCGGCCCGCTCGCTGGTCAAGGAATTCACGCCCACCGGAGCGATGCGCGCCTCGCTCAACCTGGGCAATCCGGTCCTCGCCCGCAGCCGGACCTCGCAGGAAAAACCGGCCGGCGTATCGATCGACTTGGCGCGTGAATTCGCCAGGGAGCTGGGAGTCGATGTCTCCTTCATCGAGTTCGACACGGCCGCGAAATCGGTCGACGCGTTGACGAATCGGCAGGCTGACATCGGCTTCATGGCGATCGATCCGCTGCGCGCAGCGGGGATTCATTTCACGCCCGCCTACGTCCAGATCGAAGGTTGCTATCTGGTGACAGACGATTCACCGATTTTCGCCAACGGCGATGTCGACCGTCCCGGTGTGCGCATCGTCGTCGGCGCTGGCAGCGCTTACGAGTTGTATCTCAGCCGCACCTTGAAGCAGGCCGAACTGTTGAAGGTGCCGACGTCCGAAGCCGTCGTCGAGGCCATGCTCGAAAAGGGCGCCCAGGTCGCGGCCGGCGTGCGGCAGCAATTGCAGGCCGATGCGCAGCGCGTCGCCGGCCTGCGTCTGCTCGACGGCCGATTCATGGTCATCAATCAGGCGATGGCCATGCCCAAGGGCCGCAGCGCGGCGGCCATGGCGTTGCTCGATGATTTCGTAGCGCGCATGAAGGCGACGGGCTTCGTCGCCGATGCGTTGGCGCGGCATGGCATCGATGGCGCGGCCGTCGCGCCCTGATTCATCCCTATCTACTGTCGAACGGCCGCTCAGAGGGCCATCGATTCCAGTGACCTGCCTTCGGCCAGGCCGCTGACGAACCAGCCCGGCTTGCGGCCGCGTCCCGACCACGTCTTGTTCGAAGCGGCGTCCTTGTACTTGGCAACCGGCGCCTTCCTGGCACGGCGCGCCTTTGCTTTGCGCGAAGGCTTCTTGGCGATCTCGCTTTGCACTTCTTTGCCAATCGCGAAGTCACTCAGGGATTGGCCGCCGGCAATGGCCTTGCGCAGCCAGATCGGGCGCGGCCCGCGACCGACCCATTCGTTGCCCGAAGCGTCGCGATACTTGGCGGCATCACCGAACTTGCTCTTCGATTTAGGCGCGCCCTTTCTTCTCTTCGGCACTGCCGTGTGCGGCGTCGACGACGACGCTGCCGCTGACTTTGCGGGTGATGCTGCCGACTTGGCCAGCGAAAGGCCAAGCTCGTCGGCGGTCAGGTGGTAGAACGAGATCGCCTCCTTGATTCGGCCGACCACCCCGGCGACTTCCTTCTTTCTCGCCGCGTTCGCCTTGCGTTGCAGGGTTTCGATTTGTCTGACGATTTGTGAATAGGATTGAGTCATGGATTTACGGATGTTGAGAAGTGAATTGGATTTGACAATGCCGGGCGATTCTAGAGGCTTATGGAATTGTCAACCGGAGCGTCCATCGTGACCCAAGTCGCCGATCGTCCATGCTGACCCTGAAGCAGCTCGAAGCGCTCTATTGGTGCGCCAAGCTGCAATCGTTCGCGAGCGCCGCCCATCGGCTGCACACCAGCCAATCGACGATCTCCAAGCGAGTCAGCGAGCTCGAGCGCGTGGTCGGCCAGCCGCTGTTCGAGCACGGCCGGCGCCGGCCTCGCCTGACGGCGCGTGGCGAGCATCTGATGGCAGGCGCCGAACAGATGCTCGGCCTGCGCGATGCTCTGCTTGCCGCGGCCGGCCATGCGCCGGTGCCGATGCGCCGCTTTCGGCTCGGCGTGACCGAGCTGACGGCGCTGACCTGGCTGCCGCGGCTGGTCGAAGCGGTTCGCGCTGCCTATCCATCGCTGTCGCTCGAGCCGGAGATCGATCTCAGTCCGAACCTCTGCGACAAGCTCGGCCGCGTCGAGCTCGATCTGGTCGTCGTGCCGCCGGTCTTTGCGCGCAGCGACTGGGTGGCGCGGCCGTTGCGCGAGCTGAAGCTGGCCTGGATGTGCGCGCCGGGTCTGTTGGCGCCCCGGCGCACGTGGTCGTTGGCCGACATCGCCACCCAGCCGATATTGATGCAGGCCGGCCGTTCCGGCGTCGACGTCGCCTATGACCAATGGTTTCGCGAGCAGGGGATGGCGATTCGGCGTGTCTACGCCGGCAACAGCCTGGTGGCGCTCTCGGCATTGACGATGGCCGGATTCGGCGTCAGCTATTTGCCGACCGACTATTTCGCCGACCTCGTCGAAAGCGGCCTGCTCCAGGTGCTGAAGGTGCGCGGCCCGCGACCGCCGCCCACCCGCTATCACGCCGTCTGCCGCGAAGACGCGCCGCCGATGGTGAACGCGGTGGCGGCGATGGCGAGCAAGCTGTGCAACTTCGAGAAGCCCGGAATGCCGCGACGGCCACGATGAATTGAATTCATCGGCCATGCAGAAATTAAATCGCTTTTCGTAACGACAACCGTCCCGGATACTGCGCCGTGTGAGCCCGCAAACCCTCGCCGAGAAGCTCCTGTCGCGTGCCGCAGGGTGCCCGGTGCGCGCCGGCGAGCTGATCGTCTGCCGGCCGGACCTGTCCCTCGGCACCGACGGCTCCATTCCGATGGCACTCGACTATCTGGCGCAGCTCCACGCCGGCGAAGCCGGCGCGCCGCACGACGCCAGTCGCCTGGTCTTCGCCTTCGATCACTACAACCAGAGCTCCGGGCTGCAGGCGCTTGCCCTGCAGGAGCGGGCGCGCCGCTATGCGCTCAGGCACGGCATCGCGATCTTCGAGATGAACGAAGGGATCGGTCACCAGCGGGTCCTGGAAACCGGCCGGGCCTTGCCGGGGCAGCTGGTCGTCGGCGCGGATTCGCACACCGTCACGTACGGCGCGATGAACACCTTCGCCACCGGCATCGGCTCGTCCGACCTGGCGGGAATCATGTATTGCGGCGAGCTCTGGCTGAAGGTGCCCGGCTCGATCGAGGTTCGCCTGACCGGCCGGCTGCGGCCGGGCGTCGCCGCGAAAGACGTGGCGCTGAAGCTGATCGGCATGCTGCGCGCCGATGGCGCGAACTATTCGGCGCTCGAATTCGGCGGCCCGGGCCTTGCCGCGCTCGACATGGACGACCGCATCGTGCTGGCGAACATGTCGGTCGAGGCCGGCGCCAAGGCGGGGCTTTTCCCGTGCGACGCGCAAACCGTGGACTATCTGCGAGCCCGCATCGGCGCCGAGCGCGCCGGCCGGCTCGTCGGCGAATCAGCCGATGCCGGAGCCAGGTACGTCGAACGCATCACCATCGATCTCGACGAGGTCGAGCCGATGGTTGCCTTGCCGCATCGTGTCGATCGGGTGATGACGCTCGCCGCGGCGCCGGCCACGCCGATCGGCATGGTCTATCTCGGCACCTGCACCGGCGGTCGCGTCAAGGACTATCGCGAGGCGCTCGCGGTGCTGCGCAGCGGCGGCGGTGTTGCGGCCGGCGTTCGTCTCGTCGTCACACCAGCGTCGGAGGCCGTGCGCGCGGAGCTCGAAGCGGCCGGCATGCTGCGCGAATTCGTGGCGCTCGGCGCCGAGATCCTCCCGCCCGGCTGCGGCGCCTGCTGCGGCACCTGCACCGGCACGCCGATCGGCGATGTCCGCGTCGTCTCGACGGCGAACCGGAACTTCAAGGGCCGCATGGGCAATGCCGAGGCGCAGATCTATCTCGCCTCGCCGGCCGAATGCGCGCGCGCCGCGGTGACGGGCACGCTCGGCGGCTCGCCGAAGGCGGCGGCGTGAGCCGCCTGTTGCCGCTTGCCGGCCGGGCTCGCCGTTTCGGCGACGACGTCAATACCGACAACATCATTTCCTCGCGACGCAAGCGCGAGACCATCGATCCGGCGAAGCTTTGCGCCTATCTGTTCGAAGACGTCGAGCCTGGCTTCGCATCGAGCCTCCAGTCCGGCGACATGCTGGTGGCCGGTCGTAATTTCGGCTGCGGCTCGGCGATGGAGGTCGCAGTGAGCGCCGTTCTCGGCGCCGGCATCCGTGCCGTCGTCGCGAAAAGCTTTTCGCGCACCTATCTTCGCAACGCGCTCAACAACGGCTTGCTGGCGATCTGCGCCGATACCGAAGGCATCGAAGAAGGCGAGACGATCGAGCTGAGCGAAGCCGGCGACGGCGAAGCGGGCGCCGTGCAGCTGCGTACGAGCTCCGGGCGCCTGCTGAGTTGCGATCCGCTGCCGCCATTCATGCAGGCGATGCTGGAAGCCGGCGGTCTCGTTGCCTACCTGCAGAGGCGCGGCGGCTTTGCCGAGCCGGGCCAGCGGGCCATTCCCCTGTCGAAGGAGTCATCGTGAATCACATGCCGCCGCCCGGCTTTCGCATCCTCGCCATGCCGGCGCCCTTGCCGCCGGCCATGCTCGCGGCCTACGCCGAGCTGGTCACGCCGCACATCGGCGACGCCATGAATCGCCTGACCGGCACGGTCGGCCTGACCCGCTATCACCGGGAGAAAAAGCTGGTCGGCCGGGCCCTCACCGTGAAGACGCGCGCCGGCGACAACCTGATGATCCACAAGGCGCTCGACATGGCCGAGCCCGGCGACGTGATCGTCGTCGAGGGCAGCGGCGACGTGACGCAGGCGGTGGCGGGCGAGCTGATGCTGCTGCACGCCAAGGCGCGCGGCGTTGCCGGATTCGTCATCGATGGCGCCATTCGCGACGTTGCCGCGTTTCGCGATCAAGACTTTCCCTGCTATGCGCGCGGCGCCACTTTGCGCGGTCCGTCGAAGGTCGGGCCGGGCGAGATCAACGTCGCCGTCACGGTCGGCAGCATGGCGGTGCGCACCGGCGACCTGATCGTCGGCGACGAAGACGGCGTCATCGCCATCCCCGTCGATCAGCTCGAGCTCGTGCTGCAAGGCGCGCGCAAGCAGGCGGAGCGAGAAGGCCAGCGCAAGGAGGCGATCGCGGCCGGGCGCGACGCGCGCGGCTGGATCGACGCTTATCTCAAGGCGCAGGGCGTGATCGCCTGACAACGCTTCCCCCACAACGCTTTCCTCAAGACGACAACCTCACACAGACCCGAAGCCATGGACTTCATCGCCTCGCGCATGCAGCGCATCAAGCCGTCGCCGAGCTCGATGGCGACGGCCCGGGTCAAGACCCTGCGTGCCGAGGGCCGCAACATCATCGGCCTGACGGCGGGCGAGCCCGACTTCGACACGCCACCGCACATCGTCGAGGCCGCCTACCAGGCGATGAAGGCCGGGCAGACGCGCTACACCGTCGTCGACGGCACGCCCGAGCTGAAGCGCGCCGTGGTCGACAAGTTCAGGCGCGAGAACGGGTTGACCTACACGCCCGACCAGGTGAGCGTTGGCAACGGCGGCAAGCAGGTGATCTACAACGCCTTCACCGCCACCGTGCAGCGCGGCGACGAGGTCGTGATTCCGTCGCCCTACTGGGTTTCGTATCCCGACATGGTGCTTCTCAATGGCGGCACGCCGGTCGCGGTGGCCTGCCTTCCGGAGCACGGCTACAAGCTGCAGCCGGCCGACCTCGAGGCCGCGATCACGCCGCGCACCAAATGGCTGGTCATCAACTCGCCGTGCAACCCGAGCGGCGCCGCGTACACGCGGGCCGAGCTGCAGGCGCTCGGCGAGGTGCTGCTGCGCCACCCCGACGTTCACGTGCTGACCGACGACGTCTACGAGCATCTCTACTACGACGGCTTTCGCTTCGCGACGATGGCCGAAGCCGTGCCCGAGCTGGCGCCACGCACGCTCACCGTCAACGGCGTCTCGAAGGCGTTCGCGATGACCGGCTGGCGCATCGGCTACGCAGCCGGACCGAAGCCGCTGATTCAGGCGATGGCCAAGCTGCAGTCGCAGAGCACGAGCAATCCTTCGGCGGTGAGCCAGGCCGCGGCGCTCGCGGCGCT
>JBDTIO010000603.1:0-3279 GCA_039936375.1 Caldimonas sp.
GTCGCGCTGCTAGGATGCCCGTTCACTGAAAGCCCGCGCCCATGAACACCATCCGCCTCACCATCGCCCGCAGCGCCTTCGGCGCCATCTGGCCGCTGGTGCACGGCGCCTGCGGTGTCGCAGCCAAGCGCGTTGCGGGCAACGGCCAGGCGCCGATCTAGCCTCTCTCAGCTCTTCGATCGAAGGCCGCTGAGGGATCAGCGGAAAGACCGATCGACATTCGTTTTTTCGCTGCATCGGGCCCTCCGGCCCGCCACAGGCACCTTCCACAAGAGGGCGCCGCGAAAGAAGAAAGAGTTGGGTGAACCATGAACACGTGGTTGCCGAGACCGACAAGCTGGATGGCATCCGCGCGGCGCCTGCTGCCGGCGTTGCCCGCGCACGATCTCCTGCGCGATCTCGCCTACCGGCGCTTGTGGACGTCGATCCTGATCAGCTCGTTCGGCGGCCAGGTGACGATGCTCGCCGTACCGCTCACGGCGGCGATCCTTCTGCACGCCAGCCCGACGCAGATGGGTTTGCTCACGGCGATGGAGATCGCGCCGTTCGTGCTCTTCTCGCTGCCTGCCGGCGTCTGGCTCGACCGGGTGAGGAAGCTGCCGGTCTACGTCGTCGGCGAGTGCACCATCGGTGTGGTCGTCGCGAGCGTGCCGCTCGCCTGGTGGGCCGGCTGGCTGTCGTTCACCTGGCTCTACGTTTGTGCGTTCGTGATCGGCATCGTCTACACGATCGCCGGCAGCGCCGCGCAGATCGTGCTCACGCAGGTGGTCGCGCGCGACCGCCTGGTCGAAGCGCATGCCAAGAATGCGCTCGCCAGCTCGGGCGCGGAAGTGGCCGGGCCAGGCCTGGCCGGCGCATTGATCAAGCTCGTCGGCGCGCCGCTGGCCTTGCTCGTCGACGCCGTGCTCGTGTCGGGTTCGGCGGCGATCCTGCGCGGCATCGCCATCCATGAGCCGCCGCCGGCGCCGCGTGGCGATGTGGGCGCTGCGGCGCGCTTCTGGGCCGACTTGCGGGCGGGCGTGCGCTTCGTCGCGCGGCATCGCCTGCTCGTCGCGCTGGCCGTGGTCGTCGGCAGCTGGCAAGCCTGCTACAACGCCGCGCTGGTCGTGCAGATCCTGTTCGCGACGCGCACGCTGGGTCTGTCGGAGCAATCGATCGGCCTCAGCTATACCGCCATGGGCGTCGGCACCGTCTTCGCCAGCGTCTTCGGTAACCGCATCAGCCGGCGCGTCGGGCCGGGCCCGAGCCTGGTGCTCGGCATCGCCATCTGTGGCTGCGGCTGGCTGCTGCTCTCGGTAGCTCCGGGAAACGCCTGGGGCGTCGCCGCGTTCTCGCTCACGCTGACGATGTTCTCCACCGGCGCGGTGCTCATCTTCATCAACTTCCTCGCCTTGCGCCAGGCGGTCACGCCGGCGCCGCTGCTGGGCCGCATGACCAGCACGATGCGTTGGCTGATCCTCATTCCGGCCGGCCCGGGCGCGCTGCTCGGTGGCTGGCTCGGCGAGCATTCGGGCCTGCGTACCTCGCTGGCAGTGGCGGGCAGCGGTGCGCTGCTGCTCGCGCTGGTGGCTTCGCGTCTGCAGGTGATTCGCACCGTGAAGCGGCTGCCGTCGCCGGAGAGCGACGACGACTGGCTCGGCGTCGAGGCCGACGTGCGGCCGGTCGCTGCGATCTGATCATTCGAGGTGACTCATGGACCCGCTCCTGATCGACGTTCCCGAGCGCATCGAGACCGCAAATCTTGTGCTGCGTTGCCCGCGTCGCGGCGACGGGGCCGTCGTGAACGCTGTCGTCGTCGCCTCGCACGCCGAGCTCGACCCCTGGCTGCCGTGGGCGACCACGCTGCCGACGCTCGACGAATCGGAAGCGAACTGCCGGCGCCAGCACGCACGTTTCCTGCTGCGCGACGACCTCGTGATGCTGATCTTCGCCCGCGATGCCTCGGGTGGCGAAGGCGAGCTCGTCGGCGGAACGGGTCTGCACCGGATCGACTGGGCGCTGCGCCGCTTCGAGATCGGCTATTGGCGCAAGACCGGTTGCGCCGGCCGTGGCATCGTCACCGAAGCGGTGAACGCGCTCGCCCGAATGGCGTTCGACGATCTCTCGGCACGTCGGGTCGAGATCCGCATGGACGACGACAACGAGCGCAGCTGGAAGGTCGCCGAGCGCGCCGGCTTCACGCTAGAAGCGCTGCTTCGGTTCGACTCCGTCACGCCAGGCGGCGAGCCGCGCAGCACCCGGGTCTATGCGCGGGTTCGCGGTGCCGAAGAGCCGTTCGGCGCGGCCCAGCCGCCGCCCTGACAGCTGCAGGTCGCCGACGTCTCAGTCGGCGACGCCTTCGCCCGGCGAAAAGCGGTCGACCGCATCGGTGATGATGCCGTCGATGCCGAGCCGCTCGAGGCGGCGGGCTTCGGCCGGATCGTTCACCGTGTAGACGAGCGCCTTCATTCCGGCGTCGTGGACGCGGCCGATCGAATCGGCGTCGATCTGCGGGTAGGCCGTCACGATGCCCACGCAGCGCAGCGCCAGCGCATCTTCGAGCCAGTGGCCGTTCAGCGTGTCGAGCAGCAGCGCGCGCGGCAGGTCAGGCGCGGCGATGCGTGCCGCTTCGAGCGCGCCGCGCTGGAACGAGCTGAGCAGCGGAGGCCGCGCCGCGTTGCGCCAGAGTGCCGCGGCCTGCTCGGCGACCACGCGCCCGGTTTCGCCTTCTGCGCCCGGAGTCGGCTTGATCTCGATGTTGAGCGCGAAGTCGTTGCGCAGGCAAAAACGCGCGATGGCCTCGAGCGTTGGCGGCGGCTCGCCGGCAAAAATGCGACTGTGCCAGCCGCCGGCGTCGAGGCGGGAGAGCTCGGCCCAGGGCAGCCGGGCGGCCAGGCCGCGGCCCGAGGTCGTGCGCTGCAGCGTGGCGTCGTGCAGAAGGAAGGGTACGCCGTCGGCGCTGAGCTTGACGTCGCACTCGAACGCACGATAGCCGTGGCTCGCGCCGACGCGAAACGCGGTGAGCGTGTTCTCGGGCGCGAGCTTGCCGGCGCCGCGATGAGCGATCCAGCGGGGATAGGGCCAGTGGCTCGGCATCGACTGGCTCAGCCGCTGATCCGCGCCGTCGTCGTCGTGTCGAACCAGTGCAGGTGCTCGGGCGACGCCGTGATCGCGACGAGGTCGCCGGCCTTCGGAGGGACGAGAGTCGCGTCGAGTCGCACCGTGAACAGCGCCTCGCCGATCAGGCCGTAGACGAGTCGCTCGGCGCCGAGCATCTCGAGCGCCTGCACGCGCATCGGC